>JACOUP010000002.1 GCA_016177765.1 Deltaproteobacteria bacterium
GGAGATGGTGATGCCTGGGGACCGTGTGGACATTGATGTGGAGTTGATCACGCCGATTGCGATGGAGAAGGAGCTCAGGTTTGCGATTCGTGAGGGGGGTCATACGGTCGGCGCCGGAGTCATCTCCCAGGTGGTGGAATAGGGATGTAGGGGCGAGGTCACCTCGCCCGTACGAAAAAATATGGCGACACACACAACATCTTACGAGCAGGGGCAGAAGATCCGGATTCGACTCAAAGGATTCGATCACAAGCTGTTGGACCAGTCGACCCAGGAGATTGTCGAGACGGTGAAAAGGACCGGCGCCCGTATTGCCGGACCGATCCCGTTGCCGACAAAGATTGAGAAATACTGTGTCCTCCGCTCGCCGCATGTGGACAAAAGATCCCGGGAGCATTTTGAGATCCGGACACATAAAAGGTTTATCGATATTTTGGAGCCGACTCAAGCGACGATTGATTCACTCATGAAACTGGAGCTCTCGGCAGGGATCGATGTCGAGATTAAAATGATATGATGGGATTGTTAGGAAAAAAATTAGGAATGACCCAGATCTTTGATACCCAGGGGAATGAGATCCCGGTGACTGTCATCCAGGCCGGCCCTTGTGTGGTGACTCAAAAGAAGCTCACCGCCAAGGAAGGGTACGATGCCGTTCAGGTTGGTTTTGAAGAGGTGCCTGAAAAGAAAACGGCCCGGTTGGGAAAACCGCGGGTGGGTCATTTCAAAAAGAACAACCTGAAGGCCCATCGGGTTCTTAAAGAGTTCCGGACAACCGCTGAACCCTACCTCATCGGCCAGGTCCTGACGGTCGGTCATTTTAAGGTTGGGGATGCGGTTGATGTCATCGGGGTTAGCAAGGGGAAGGGGTTCCAGGGGGTCATTAAAAGGCATGGCAAGCACGGTGGACCGGCTTCCCACGGTTCAACCCTCCACCGTTCGACAGGGTCCATCGGTCAAAGGACCTCTCCTGGAGAGGTTTTTAAAAACATGAAACTGCCGGGGCATATGGGGGACGATCAGGTAACGGTCCGCAATCTCAAGGTGGTTCAACTCCGCCCCGAAGAAAATCTCCTCTTCGTCAGGGGAGCCGTCCCAGGGGCCAACAAAGGGTTATTGGTCGTCAAGAATAGGGCGGCTGATTTTGAAAAGAGACTGGTTATTGAGAAAAAAGAGGAGAGCAAGGATGTTTCACCCAAGAGCGATTCGCTCAAGGGTGATTCACCCAAGGCCTAAAAATGTCGAACCCGGTTTATAATCTGCAGAAAAAGAAAGTGGGTGAGCTGGAGCTCCTTTCTGCTGTCTTTGACAAGCCGCTCAAATCGGTCCTGCATCAGGTGATTCTCGGCTATCAGACAAATCAACGACAGGGGACCTCTTCGGTCCTGACACGGCACTTTGTGACCGGAAGTACACGAAAGATTTATCGGCAAAAGGGGACCGGACAGGCACGGCATGGGGATATCAAGGCGCCGATCTTTGTGGGAGGGGGGAACGCCTTTGGGCCTCACCCGCGCGATTGGTCTTCCCCGATACCAGTTAAACTGCGGCATGAGGCACTCCGTGAGGCCCTTTCGCTGAAGAAAAAACAGGAGCAATTAATGATTGTCGATAAGTTTGAACTTTCAAAGGTCAAGACCAAAGAGGCCTTTAAGACCCTCAAAGGGCTTGGGCTAGACAACGCCCTGGTTGTCCTCGATGAGGTGACGCCGGAGGCGGTCAAGTCGGTCAGAAACCTGGCCCATTTCAAGGTTTGCCGATCGACCGATCTGAATGCCCTGGAAGTGATGCGGTATGACAATCTCTTGATGACAGTGGGCGCTGTCGGAAAGGTGCAGAAATGGCTGTCTTGAAGAGACCGCTTGTGACGGAGAAGTCGACCCAGGAGAGGGAGACGGGAAACCTCTACTCTTTTGAAGTCGATTTGAGGGCGACCAAGGGACAGATCCAAAGCGCCGTTCAACAGGTCTTTAAAGTGAAGGTCAAAGATGTCAAAACGATGGTCGTACGCGGCAAGACAAGACGGGTTGGCCGTTATCAGGGTCAGCGCCCCAATTGGAAAAAGGCGATGGTTCGTCTTCAACCCGGGAACACGATCGAATTTGGGGCGCATTCGCCCGAGGCGAAATAATGGGAATAAAAACCTTTAGACCATTGACACCGTCCCTTCGTTACACGACGAGGCTCGACTTCTCGGAGCTGAGCAAAAAGAAAGATCCGGAGAAGAGTCTGCTTCGTTCACTTCGGAAGTCAGGTGGGCGCAACAACAGCGGCCGTGTCACGATGCGATTTATCGGCGGTGGGCACAAGCGCCGGTATCGCATCATCGACTTCAGGCGGGACAAACGGGGTGTCCCTGGACGTATTGATTCCATCCAGTATGACCCGAACCGGTCTTGTTTTATTGCCCTGGTTTTTTACAAGGATGGGGAAAAGAGATACATCCTGGCCCCTCTTGGCTTAAAGGTTGGGGATGAAGTGGTGGCCTCAGCGGAGGCGGAGATTCGTATCGGTAATTCACTCCCTCTGCAGAATATCCCGGTCGGCACAGAGATCCATAATCTGGAACTCTCCGAGGGACGAGGGGGGCAGGTTGTCCGTTCCGCCGGTTCTTTTGCACAGCTTCTGGCCAAGGAGGGGGAATGGGCACAGGTCAAACTCCCTTCAGGTGAGGTCAGGGCGGTCTCCATCAAATGTCAGGCAACGATTGGCCAGTTGGGAAATCTGGATCATGAAAATATCTCGTTTGGAAAAGCGGGAAGGAGTCGTTGGTTGGGGATCCTGCCGCATAACCGTGGCGTGGCAATGAACCCTGTCGATCATCCCCACGGTGGGGGTGAAGGGAAGTCCAAGGGGGGGAATCATCCAACCTCTCCCTGGGGGTTACCAACTAAGGGGTACAAGACGCGTCAAAACAAGAGGACTGAACGTTTCATTGTGAAGGATCGAAGGGCGAAACTATGAGATCGATAAAAAAGGGGCCGTGTGTTGATGAGTCGCTGACAAAAAAGGTGACTGAGGCGATCAACTCCAAGAGCAAGAAGGTGATCAAGACCTGGTCACGAAAATCCACGGTGACCCCCGATTTTGTCGGCATGACCTTCGCCGTTCATAATGGACGGAAGTTCATCCCTGTCTATGTGACGGAGAATATGGTGGGTCATCGGCTGGGAGAGTTCGCCCCGACGAGAACATTCAAAGGGCACTCCGGAATTCGTAAAGAAGCAGCGGCCCCGGGAGGTGCCCCGGTAGCGGGAGCGGTCGGGGCAACGGCAGCAGCACCGGCAGGAGCGGCGCCCGCGGCGGCCGCAAAATAAAAGATATTTTAAGGAGTGAAAAATGGCAGAGGTGAAGGCAAAATTAAATTACTTGAGAGTCGCCCCGAGAAAGGTTCGGTTGGTGGCCGATATGGTCCGTGGCCGGAGGGTTCAGGAGGCGCTGGATCTCCTCCACTTTGCCCAGAAGTCATCGGCGGTGGATGTTTATAAATTGCTCCGTTCAGCGGTCTCCAATGCGACGGTTAAAGGGGGCATTGATGTTGATAATCTCTATGTGAAAAAGATTACTGTCGATCAGGGGCCGACGCTCCGCCGTTTTATGGCACGGGCACGAGGGCGGGCCGACCGGGTCAATAAAAAATCGAGCCATATAAAGGTAGTACTTTCAGAAAGGTAAAGAACGCAAGCCTTGGCAAAGCCTAAGGCGCGCAGAAAAACCGAAGGGTGAATTCACCCAAGGTTTTGCGGAGTAAAAAGATATGGGTCAAAAGACACACCCGACAGGTTTTAGACTGGGAATCACCAAGCCGTGGATTTCTCGCTGGTATGCCCGTGCGGATTACCCCAAGTATGTGGAGGAAGATTTTTACTTGAGACGTCTTGTCAAGGAAAAGCTGGCTCATGCCGGTGTTTCCAAAGTGGAGATTGAGAGAACGGCTGGTGTCATCAAGGTGAACATCTTTACAGCCCGTCCCGGTCTCGTGATCGGAAAGAAAGGGACAGGGATTGATTCATTGAAGGGTGATCTTTCCAAGTTTGCTTCCAAAGAGGTGACGGTGAATATTCATGAGGTGAGGAAGCCGGAACTGGATGCCCAGCTGGTTTGTGAAAATATTGCCCTTCAGCTGGAACGACGTATCGCCTTTCGTCGGGCGATGAAAAAGGCGGTCCAGTCCGCCCGGAAGTTTGGAGCCTTGGGGATCAAGATCCGTTGTGGCGGGCGTTTGGCAGGATCCGAAATTGCCCGTTCGGAGTGGTATCGTGAAGGGCGGGTTCCTTTGCACACCCTTCGGGCCGATATCGATTACGGTCAGGCCGAATCGCTGACGACTTATGGCAAGATTGGGGTGAAATGCTGGATTTACAGGGGAGAGATTTTGACCTCCTCGGCTTTGAGTGAACTTCCTTCGAAAAAAGGGACGGTGGACTAAATGTTACAGCCGGCAAAGACAAAGTACCGCAAGGTTCAGAAAGGGCGCATTCGCGGCAAGGCCTATCGCGGTTGTAACTTGACAACGGGGGAGTTTGGATTGCAGGCCCTGGAATCAGGGTTGGTGACCTCCCGGCAGATTGAGGCCTCCCGTATCGCCATGGCCCGTTTTATCAAGAGGGGGGGAAAGATCTTGATCCGTATTTTTCCTGACCGTCCGGTGACGAAAAAACCGGCGGAAACCCGGATGGGGAAGGGAAAAGGTCCGGTTGAATACTATGCCGCTGTGGTGAAAACAGGACGGATTCTTTTTGAGATGGAAGGGGTAACCTCCGAGATTGGTCGTGAGGCGCTGATGCTGGCGGCCCATAAGTTGCCGGTTCGTACGCAGATTGTTTCACGGGAAAGGGATTTGCACAGAGGAGTTTACCGTGACGCCTAAAGAACTGAGAGAGAAAAAACCGGAGGAGTTGGAGGATTTGGAGAAACAATTCCGGGTGGAGAGGGATGCCCTTGCCTTACAACACAGGATGGGGCAACTCAAGGATACGTCGAGGCTGACAAAGATGAAAAAAGATATCGCCAGGATTTTAACTATTCGTGGGGTTAAAAATGGATAAGGTTATCAAGAAGTTTATCGGGATCGTCGTCAGCAACAAGATGCAGAAAACGGTTGTGGTTGAGGTTCGTTCGCGCGTCCGGGATCGTGTTTTTGGGAAATATGTGACCCACCGCGAAAAGTTCCATGCCCACGACGAAAAAGGGGAATGTCGGCAGGGGGACCAGGTTTCGATTGCCGAGTGCCGGCCTCTTTCCCGGTTAAAGAGGTGGCGTGTGGAACGGGTTGTTGCCAAGTCAGTCGGTGGAAATGATCTGATTACTGAAGAGGTTCCGTCATGATCCAGCCCCGGACCATTTTTGATTCGGCCGACAATTCCGGCGCCCGGAAATTGATGTGCATTCGTGTGCTGGGAGGTTCCAAGCGGAAGTACGGCACGCTGGGGGATATCGTTGTTGTCGCGGTCAAGGAGGCGTTGCCAAACTCCAAGGTGAAAAAGGGGGATGTCAAAAAGGGGGTTGTGGTCCGGACGGTCAAGGAAGTCCGCCGCCACGACGGTTCTTACATTCGGTTTGACGATAACTCGGTGGTGTTGATCAATGAACAGGGGGAGCCGGTTGGGACCCGTATCTTCGGACCGGTGGCCCGGGAACTGCGCGCCAAAAAGTTTATGAAGATTATTTCATTAGCCCCGGAGGTATTGTGATTCGTAAGAATGACACAGTCATGGTGATCGCCGGAAGAGAGAAGGGAAAGACCGGAAAGGTTATTTCGGTGCTGGTCCAGGAAGGACGGGCCCTTGTTGAGAAGCTCAATATTGTCAAAAAGCACCAGAAGCCGACACCGAAAATGAAACAGGGGGGGATTGTCGAAAAGGAGGCCTCGATTCATCTCTCCAACCTGATGATTTATTGTTCCAAGTGTATGAAGCCGGTCAGAACGGGGCTTAAAATTTCTAAAGATGGGAAAAAGACAAGGGTTTGCAAGAAATGTAGGGGGGAGATCGGTCAATGAAGTTTCAAGAACAGTTTCAAAAAAAGTTGATCCCCGAGGTGATGAAAGAATTGGGGATCACGAACCCGATGCGGGCCCCCCGCATTGAAAAGGTTGTCGTTTCTTCATCGTTGAAAGAGGCGGTTCAGGATGTCAAAGTCCTGGATCGTGCGGCCGACGAAATTGCCCAGATTACCGGTCAGAAGCCGGTGATCACCAGGGCGAAGAAATCGATTGCCGCTTTTAAGCTAAGGAAGGGGATCCCGATCGGTTGCAAGGTGACCCTTCGCCGGAGGAGAATGTACGAGTTTCTAAATCGTCTGATCAATATTGCCCTACCGCGCGTGCGTGATTTCAAAGGAGTCCCCGATAGAGGATTCGATGGGCGAGGAAATTATACGCTGGGGATCACCGAACAGATTGTCTTTTCGGAGATCCAGTTTGATAAAGTGGACAAGGTCCGCGGCATGAATGTCACCATTGTGACAACGGCGCATGATGATCAGGAAGCCAAGGTCTTGCTCAAGGCGATTGGGATGCCTTTTTCCGCCAAAGGCGGATCAGCCTCCGGCTGAAGAAGGGGTGGAGGTTTAACAAAGGATTATACTATGGCGAAGAAATCATTGATTGCGAAGGCCAAGCGGAAGCCAAAATTCAAGGTGAGGGGGTATAAACGATGTCCTCTTTGCGGCCGGCCGAGGGCCTTTATTCGCCGCTTTGGGCTTTGCCGGCTCTGTTTCCGTGGTATGGCACTCCGGGGAGAGCTCCCGGGAGTCATGAAGTCTAGTTGGTAGAATGGAGATATTATGGTGACTGACCCGATAGCCGATATGTTGACCCGTTTGCGGAACGGGATGATGGCACGTCACGATAACGTGTTGGTGCCCTATTCCAAGCTGAAGGAGAGCCTGCTCAGCTGCCTGAAGAAGAGCGGGTATATCCAAGGGTATGAAAAAACCGGTGAAAAGGCGAGCAAAATGGTCGTTCATTTGAGGTACACCCACGACAAGCGGCCGATTGTTACCGGGATTGCTCGCGTGAGCACGCCCGGACGAAGAGTTTATAAGGGGTACAGCGAGATTAAACCGGTGATGAGCGGGCTGGGCGTTCTCCTTCTCTCGACACCCCAGGGGATTTTGACCGATCGCGAGGCCCGGGAGAAAAAGGTGGGGGGCGAGGTCCTCTGCAAGATTTGGTAAAAAGGTTATGTCACGAATAGGAAAACAAATTATTAAGGTTCCGGATAAGGTGAAGGTCAACCTTTCTGGTTCAGAGATGAAGGTTCAAGGGCCGTTGGGCGAACTCAAGCTCACCGTGGACCCTCTCTTGGAGGTTATGGTGACCCAGGGACAAATCACGGTGAAACGGCGTGAAGAAACGGATCTGGCCCGCGCCCGCCACGGACTGGGACGGACCCTGATCGCGAATATCGTCCATGGTGTTTCCGAGGGGTTCAAGAAGGAGTTGGAAATCACCGGTGTCGGTTATCGGGCGGAAGTTAAAGGGCAAACCCTGGTCTTGGCCCTGGGGCATTCCCACCCGATTCTCTTTCCCCTCCCTCAGGGGATCAAGGCCCAGGTGGAAAAACAGACCCGGATTACGTTGACCGGTTATTCGAAAGCCGTGGTTGGAGAGGCGGCGGCCACATTGAGAAGGAAATACCGTCCTGTCGAGCCGTACAAGGGCAAAGGGGTCCGGTATGTGGGTGAGGTTGTCATCCGCAAGGTCGGCAAGGCGGCGGTCGGTTCAGGAGGAGGAAAGTAAACTATGGATAAGTTGGAAGCACGACTAAGGAGGAAAGAGAGGATTCGAAAAAAGGTGTCCGGCTCCGCGGAACGTCCGCGGCTTTCGGTCTATCGGAGCCTCTCCAATATCTTTGCCCAGCTGATCGACGATCAGGCCGGACGGACAATTTTAGCCGCCTCGACCCTCTCCAAAGATTTTAAGGGTGGTTCACCCAAGGGTGCTTCACCCAAGAATAAAAAAGATGCCGGAAATCTGAAAGGGGCCAAGCTTTTGGGAACGTTGGTGGCCAAGAAGGCAAAGGCTCAAGGGATTGAAAGGGTGGTTTTTGACCGTGGTGGATTTTTGTTCCACGGGAGAATCAAGGCGTTTGCCGACGGGGCTCGTGAAGGAGGGTTGAAATTCTAATGGCTACAGAAGAATCAGGACTCAAAGAACGAATTGTCAGTATCAGCCGCGTGGCCAAGGTGGTCAAGGGAGGGCGGAGGTTCAGCTTTTCAGCCCTCGCGGTGGTTGGGAACGGGGCCGGTTCGGTCGGTTTTGGGCTCGGCAAGGCGGCCGAGGTGCCGGATGCGATCCGCAAGGCCACCGATCGGGCCAAAAAGAATCTGAAAACAGTTTCCTTAAGAAACCGGACGATCCCGCATGAAGTGGTGGGTCATTTTGGTGCTGGCATGGTCTTTTTGAAGCCGGCCTCTGAAGGGACCGGGGTGATCGCGGGTGGCGCCGTCCGGGCGGTGGTTGAATCGGCGGGGATTCATAATATTTTGACCAAGTGCCTCGGAACCCATAACCCCCACAACGCGGTGAAGGCGACCATGGATGCATTGGAACAATTACGGAACCCGGAAGAATTTACTAAAAAGAGGATGAGTTAAGATAATGCCAACAGCGAAGAAAAAGATGGAAATAGGTTTGGGGAATTTTCCCTCATTTCCCGGGACCCGTTTTAAACGGAAACGGCTCGGGCGCGGGGATGCCTCGGGTCAAGGAAGCACCTCTGGAAAAGGGCACAAGGGACAAAAGGCCCGTGCCGGTGGTTACCACAAGGTTGGTTTTGAAGGGGGACAAATGCCTCTTTCCAGAAGGGTGCCCAAGAGGGGCTTTACCAATATTTTCAGGAAGGAATTTGCCATTGTCAATCTTGGGGATTTTGACAAGATTCCGGCCAACACCGTTGTGGATGCCCAGTTTCTTAAAAAAGAGGGGAAGATTCGCAAGAATTCGGCAAAACTGAAGGTGTTGGGGGGAGGGGAGCTCAAGAAAAAGTTGACGATTCGTGCCGATAGTTTCAGTGCGTCGGCAAGGAAAAAGATTGCAACGGCCGGCGGCAAGGCTGAAACGATTCAGGGCACCAATGGCTGAAGGATCTGTTTTAAATATTGCGAGGGTCCCTGAACTTCGCAAGAGGATTTTGTTTACGTTGGCCCTCTTGGCGATCTACCGGATCGGTGTTTTTGTTCCGACGCCGGGGATCAATGTAGAGGCCCTTCAGAAGTTTATTTCTGGAGGAACGGTCTTTGAAATTTTTAATCTCTTTTCCGGTGGCGCCTTGGAACGGTTTTCCGTGTTTGCCCTGGGGATCATGCCGTATATCTCCGCTTCGATCATTCTCCAGTTATTGACGGTTGTTTTGCCGGGCCTGGAGAGGCTTTCGAAGGAAGGGGCCGCGGGAAGACATAAGATCACCCAGTACACGCGGTATGGGACGGTAATCCTCTGCTTTGTTCAGGGGTTTGGGATCAGCTTTGGTCTGGAGAGTCAGGGGATTCTCCTTCCGGGGGTTGGCGGTCTTTCGTTTTTCGTCGTGACGGTGCTGACTTTGACGGCAGGAACGGTCTTTGTCATGTGGCTTGGAGAACAGATCTCGGAGAGGGGGATCGGTAACGGGATCTCTCTCATCATCTTTGCCGGGATTGTGACTCGGATTCCGAGTTCCTTCCGCGATGCCTGGGGAACCAAAGAGCAGTTTGGAGGCTTTTTCGGTTTTCTGCTGTTGCTCGGGTTTATCTGTGTGGTGATCGGGGTGATCCTTTTCTGTGAACGGGGTCAAAGGAAGATCCCGATACAGTACGCCAAGAGGGTTATCGGGCGGAAACTGTACGGGGGTCAAAGCACGCATCTTCCGCTAAAGATCAACTCAGCGGGGGTTATCCCTCCGATCTTTGCCTCTTCCCTGATCCTCTTTCCGGCCACCATCGGGCAGTTTGTTCATGGGGGGGTGGTCCAGCAACTGGCCAATATCCTGACTACCGGCTGGCTTCATACCGGGCTTTACGTGGCGCTGATCATTTTCTTCACCTATTTTTACACAGCGGTGACGTTTAACCCGGTGGATGTCTCGCAGAATATCCAGAAGTATGGGGGATTCATCCCCGGGATACGACCGGGTCAGAGTACCTCGGATTATCTGGACCGGATCTTGTCGCGGATTACCTTGGGAGGGGCGATTTATATTGCGACGATTTGCATCCTCCCGGAGATTTTGATCACCCGGTTTGGTATTCCCTCGTCACTGGCCTCCACATTTGGAGGAACGTCGCTTCTGATTGTCATCGGTGTGGCGATGGATACGCTGGCCCAGGTTGAGGCGCACCTCCTGACCCGGAATTATGACGGGCTCTTGGGGGACAAGGCCGGAAAGTTCAGGGGGCGGTGATGAATCTGATTCTCTTGGGTCCCCCCGGTTCCGGCAAAGGGACTCAAGGGGCCAGGTTGGCCAAGGTTTTAAAAATCCCCCAGATTTCGACGGGGGAGATCCTCCGTCGGGCATTGGCGGAGAAGACAACGCTGGGACTGGAGGCTGAGAAGTATATGAAGCAGGGGGCCTTGGTCCCTGATGCCGTGATTGTCGGTGTGATGGCGGAAAGGCTGAAGGCCGCCGATTGTCGGGATGGTTATCTGTTGGATGGATTCCCAAGGACGGTGCCCCAGGCCCAGGCCTTGGGGGAGATCCTTGGAGAGACCGGTCGGGTAATGGTTCTCTCCCTGGTGGTTCCGCAGAATGAGTTGGTCAACCGGATGATTCATCGGGGACGGGATGATGACAAGGAGGAGGTGGTACGGCAACGATTGAAGGTTTACGAAGCCGAGACCGCTCCCCTGATTGAGTATTATCGAAAAAAGGGGATTTTAAAAATGGTGGAGGGGACAGGGACGGTTGAAGAGATTACGGAGCGTCTTCTGAAGAGTTTGCGATGATTGAACTAAAGTCACCGCAGGAAATTGAGAAGATGCGCCGTGCCGGCAGGATTGTGGCGGAGATCCTTGAAATTTTGAAAGAAAAGGTGGTTCCTGGCGTTACGACCAGTGAGCTGGACAAGATTGCCGAGGAGTTAATGACCCAGAGAGGGGCAAAGCCGGCATTCAAGGGGTACCGTGGTTATCGACACTCCCTTTGTACCTCGGTGAATGAGGAGGTGGTTCACGGTATCCCCGGGAAGAGGGCCCTGAAAGAGGGGGATATTATCGGTCTTGATTGTGGCGTCATCGTCGACGGTTTTTATGGGGATGCCGCCAGAACCTGCCCGGTCGGGAAGGTGGATGCCGACCGAAATGACTTGATTGAAGTGACCCGGGAGTCTCTGAATAAAGGGCTTGCCCAGGTGGTCATGGGGAACAGGATTCATGATATCTCCTGGGCTGTCCAGTCGTATGCCGAGAAAGAAGGGTACTCGGTCGTGCGTGACTTTGTAGGGCATGGGATCGGCCGGCAATTACACGAGGACCCGCAGGTGCCTAACTTTGGAGAACCCCACACGGGACCGCGGCTCGGTGTCGGGATAGTTTTAGCGATTGAGCCGATGGTGAACCAGGGAGGGCCGGAGGTCAAGATTTTGGAGGATGGTTGGACGGCAGTGACGGTTGACAGCCGTTTCTCAGCCCATTTTGAGGATACGATAGCGTTAACAGAAAAAGGACCAGAAATACTAACGCGAGTTTGAAAAGGAGTTTATTTTTTAATGGCAAAAGAAGGTTCAATTGAGGTTGAAGGGACAGTGATTGAGCCGTTGCCGAATGCCATGTTTCGGGTGCAGTTGGAGAATGGGCACAAGATTTTGGCCCATATTTCAGGAAAAATGAGGATGCATTTTATTAAAATTTTACCGGGAGACAAGGTCAAGGTGGAATTATCCCCCTATGACCTGACCCGCGGAAGGATTACGTTTAGGGCGAAGTGATCTTTTATGAAAATACGATCATCGGTTAAAAAAATATGTGCCAAATGCAGGATCATCCGCCGGCAGGGGATTGTCCGTGTGATTTGCAAGAACCCGAAGCACAAGCAGAAACAAGGATGAGGGTTTTTTAAAGGAGGATTTTATGCCGCGTATTGCGGGAGTCGACATTCCGGCGAAGAAAAGGATCGAGGTGGCACTGACCTATATCTATGGGATCGGTCGGCCGATCTCCAATGATATTTTATCACGGGCCGGGATCGATCCGAATACCCGGGCAGAGGCGCTGTCGGATGCGCAGCTGGCCAAGATCCGCGAGTTAATTGATAGCACCTTCAAGGTGGAAGGGGATCTCCGTAAAGAGATTTCGATGAATATCAAACGGCTGATTGATCTTGGGGCTTATCGCGGGTTGCGTCACAAGGCAAACCTCCCGGTTCGCGGGCAAAGGACACACACGAACGCCCGCACCAGAAAAGGAAAGCCGCGCATTGCGATTGCGGGTAAGAAACAGGCACCGACATCTAAATAAGGAGAGGGCAAGGTTTTATGGCTAAAGAGACAGTAACCAAAGTAGAAAAACCAGGGACCCCCGAGGTTGCCGCATCGGCAACAGCCAAGGGTGATTCCCCCAAGACAGAGGCTCCTGCCAAAAAGGTGAAGAAAAAGGTGAAGAAGAATGTGGCTATTGGGGTTGTCCATATCCATGCCTCGTTTAATAACACCGTGGTGACTATTTCAGATCCTGTGGGGAACACCCTTTCCTGGTCCTCAGCGGGGGCATGTGGTTTTAAGGGATCCCGGAAAGGGACCCCTTTTGCTGCCCAGGTTGCCTCCGAGGGGGCGGCCCGCAAGGCGATGGAGCACGGTGTTCGGACAGTTTCCGTTTTCATCAAGGGACCAGGCGCTGGCCGAGAATCAGCCTTGAGGGCTCTTTCAGTGACAGGGATTCGGGTGACGCAGATTCAGGATGTGACGCCGATCCCCCACAATGGCTGTCGCCCTGCAAAAAGGAGGAGAGTGTAATTTATGGCACGTTATCTAGAATCAGCCTGTCGACTCTGCCGCAGGGAAGGGATCAAACTCTTTCTAAAGGGGGGGCGTTGTTACACCGAAAAGTGTGCTATTGAGCGGAGGGCCTACGCCCCAGGCCAGCATGGCCAGAGGCGGACCAAAAACTCTGAGTATGCTACGCAGCTTCGTGAAAAACAGAAGATGAAGAGACTCTATGGCCTTCTGGAGAGGCAATTCCGTCATTACTTCAGGAGGGCCGAGAGGATGAGGGGGATTTCCGGCGAAAATCTTCTCCTCCTTCTGGAACGCCGTCTGGATAATATGGTTTACCGTTTTGGGTTTGCCAGTTCCCGGGCCGAGGCGAGGCAATTGATCAACCATGGTCATTTTCAGGTGAACGGGAAAAAGGTCGATATCGCCTCTTACCTCGTGGATGTAGGGGACAAGATTCAGGTCAAGGAGCGGAGTCGTTCCGTTGTTCCCATTGTTCAGTCGATGGAGGCGGTCGAACGGCGCGGCGTTCCGGCCTGGCTACAGTTGGACAGGGAGAATTTTATCGGTGTGATACAGAGTTTCCCAGCACGGGAAGAGTTGACAATGCCGATGCAGGAACAGTTGGTGGTTGAATTGTATTCGAAATGACCCCGAAGGGGTCATCCCGAGCGTAAGCGAGGGATCTCTATTTTATAAGGAGGATGTTATATGCATCGCAATTGGCGCAATCTGATCAAACCGAAGGGCCTGGAGTTCGAGAGGGAAGGAGGGACTCCCCATTATGGAAAGTTTGTGGCCAGGCCTCTTGAGCGTGGTTTTGGGCTTACCTTGGGGAATGCTCTTCGACGAGTTCTCCTGTCGTCTCTTCAAGGGGCGGCGATTACCTCAGTCAAGATTGAAGGGGTCCTTCATGAATTTGCGACGATCCCCGGTGTCGTTGAGGATGTTGCCGACTTCCTTCTTAACCTGAAACAGGTTCGCCTCAAACTTCACTCGGGCGACCAAGATACGATACGGATTGACCTGAAGGGAGAGAGGGAGATCAAGGCGGGAGATATCATTACCGGGGAGAATGTTACTATCCTGAACCCGGATCTGGTCATTGCCCATCTTTCTCATGACGGGAAGCTGAAGGTGGAGATGACTGTCAAGATGAACAAGGGGTATGTCCCCTCGGAACGGAACAAGTCCGAGAAGGATGCCATTGGCACAATTCCCGTTGATTCGATCCATTCTCCGATCGTTCGGGTGAATTATACGGTGACCAACGCCCGTGTCGGGCAGATGACCGACTATGATCGTCTGACCCTGGAGATCTGGACGGACGGTTCGATCCAGTCGGTGGATGCCTTGGCCTTTGCCGCCAAGATTTTAAAGGAACAGCTCCAGATCTTTATCAATTTTGAGGAGCTTCCGGAACCGGTTATTGAGGAGATTGTGGAGGAAAGACCTCAGTGGAACGAAAATCTCAATCGTCGTGTCGATGAACTGGAACTCTCTGTCCGTTCCGCCAACTGCCTGCAAAATGCCGCTATTCGCTATATTGGTGAACTGTGCCAGAAAACGGAGGCGGAGATGCTCAAGACAAAAAACTTTGGGCGCAAATCCTTGAATGAGATCAAAGAAATCCTGTCTGAAATGGGGCTGGCCCTCGGGATGAAGCTGGAGGGTTGGATGCCGCCGCCCCAGGACGTGAAACCCAAGGAAGAAATCGAATAATATGCGCCACCTTGTTGACAACAAAAAATTTGGCCGGATGGGTTCTCACCGGAAGGCCCTTTTCCGGAATCTGGCAACATCGCTGATTTTGCACGAGCGAATTGAGACAACCCTGCCCAAGGCGAAGGAGTTGCGCCGCACCGCCGACCGGATGATCACCCTCGGCAAGAAGGGGTCCCTTCACGCCCGAAGACAGGCGCTGGCCTACCTCCAAACGCCTGAGGCGGTGGCCAAGCTGTTTGATGGTCTCTCGGCACGGTTCAAGGACCGTCACGGGGGGTATACCCGGATTTTTAAACTGGGTTTTCGCCGCGGTGACGCGGCCCCGATGGCGATGATCGAATACCTGCCTGGCCCGGAGGGGCGTCTCAAGGGTGGTTCACCCAAGGGTGCGTCACACAATGGTGTGTCACCCAAGGCGGCGCCAAAGCCGGAAAAAGCCAAAAAGGTTAAAAAGAAGGCTGGGAAAAAGGAAGGCTTCTTTTCCCGACTGACAGGGCACAAAAAGAAAGAAGATTGAAGAAACTCCTTGTTTCAGCCTTGGTCCTGATTGCCGGTGTTTTTCTCGTTTATCTTTCAAGTCATTCGACAGGAATCAAGGCCGGTCAGCCGGCACCGGACTGGTCTTTAGTCAATAACAGGGGGAACACCGAAAAATTGTCGGATTACCAGGGGCAGGTGGTCCTGCTCAACTTCTGGGCGACCTGGTGCCCTCCCTGCGTCTTTGAAATGCCCTCAATGCAACGCCTTTACCGCCGGTTTGAGGGGAAAAAATTTAGGGTGCTGGCCGTTGCCGTTGATGAAGGAGGGTGGGGGGCTATCCGCTCTTTTCTGAAGAGGATCCCTGTCGAATTTCCTCTCTTTTGGGATCAGACAGGCTCTGTTGCTGATTTATACGGTGTTTCCCGTCTTCCAGAATCCTATCTTATTGACTCGAAGGGGATTGTGGTGAGGCGTTTTTCCGGCCCTGTGGAGTGGGATTCCCCGGAAATAGTTCGCTTGATTGAACAATTGACAGGACCGTTGCGAAATTGATAACTGTTTTCAAGATCTATGTCGCTCACTGCGGATAAAAAGAGAATTCTTGCCTCCTACCTGAAGGAAAAGGGGCTTCATGCAACACGCCAACGGGACCTGATCATCAAGGAGTTTTTTAAAAAACACCGCCACCTCACGATCGAGGAGTGGCTTGGCCTCTTTCGAAAGAGCGATCCCAAGATCGGTTATGCGACCGTTTACCGGACCCTCAAGCTCCTGGGGGAGTGTGGCCTGGCCCACAAAAGGGAGTTTGGGGGGCAGGTGCGGTATGAGCATGTCACCGATCACCACCATGACCATCTCATCTGTCTTAAGTGCGGGAAAATAATAGAATTTGAGGATGATCGCATTGAGGCACTCCAGAAAACCGTCTGCCGATCCCATCAGTTCCGTCTGATCAATCACAAAATGGAACTCTACGGCTACTGCGCCCGTTGTTCCCATTCAAAAAAGTAGTCCACCTGATTAAAATCATCTTGACAACGTCACTCTTGGTCGGTTAGTCCCTATCAAATATGAAAATGAAAACTATTTTCATTATCGTATTATCTCTTGCCTCCCTTATACGGACACGAACGGTGGAGGCCGGAAACAATGGTTACTTTGTGACCTACAACTCGGAGGTTGAAAAAGGGGAGTTGGAATTGATGCTGATGAATGATATCACGGCCCCTTCCCATTTTCGACGGGAGGAGGGATTTGGAAACTACCTCTCCCATATGATCGAACTGGAGTACGGGATCACCCATCAACTGGCGACGGAATTCATGATTGAGTGGTTTGAAGACCTCGAGACCAGCGATGCCGCCTTTACCGGTTTTCGGTGGGAGAACCGCTTTCGCCTCTTCCGGAGGGAGGTTCCTTTAAATCCGATGATCTATGCAGAATACGAGGATCTCGATCCCAAGACTCGATACAAGATGGAGGTTTCCGGATGGATCAACCCTCCTTATACGGACACGGGAGGGGAACCCGATCGGGAAAGGATCATTGAGAGCCGGCTGGTCCTTTCCGAAGATTTTGGCCCCGTCAATGTTGCCTTTAACTGGATCAACGAGACCGATCTCGGTTCCGGGGGGGCTACGGCCTTCGGGTACGCCCTTGGGACCATCTGGATGCTTCATGGTGGGCATTCTGAGGAATCTCTCGAGTCCTCAGAGGGGGGGCAAGAGAAAGAAGCAGATCACGGGAAAGGGGTTGGGGTCGGGCTGGAGATGTATGGTGCCCTCGGGGATACGAAATCGTTTGGTTTCAAACCGGGTCGACAGGAGCACTACCTCGGGCCGATTATCATGGTCCATTTCAACAAACATTGGATGGCCCATACCCAGCTGGCGATTGGGTTATCGAAGGCCAGTGACAATCTGGTGCGTCTCAATTTCGGGTATGAATTTTGAAAAGAGAGAAAAAATAACACGGTTTCTTAAATAAAAAAGGAGGGAGAATCATGAAGAGGAATCTAGGGTTGCCGGTCCTGATCGGCCTGTTGGTCTTGATGACGGGTTCGGTGTCAGCCGGGGAGAAGAAGGGAGAGGGGCCGGAGATTCAGGTTCCCGAGGCGGAACTGGAATCGGTGGTGAGGGATGAGGAGGGGCTTGAACGGCACGGGAAGTTCGGACCTTTGAGCCTCTTTGGTTACGGGGAGCTTCATTACAACAATCCGATCGGCAGTAGCAACGACCAGATTGACTTTCACCGGATGGTGGTCGGCGTTGGTTATGAATTTACAAAGACAATTCGTTTGAGAATGGAGCTTGATTTTGAGCATGCCTTTAAAGAACCAGAGCTAGAATACGCTTATATTGAATGGCAACCGAAGGAACAGTTCGGGTTGAGAGGGGGGGCGCTCCTTGTGCCGATGGGGGTGATTAATGAGCATCATGAACCGCCGCTCTTCTACAGTGTGGAACGACCGGAACTCTACCGGGTCATTATCCCGACGACATGGCAGGAGGGAGGGGGTGGCTTCTTTGGGAAACTTCCCTTCGGACTCTCGTATCAGGCCTATGCGATCTCGATGCCAACAGCCCTTCAGGTTAGTGGGACGACGGTGACCAGTTTCAACGGTTCCACCGGGATCCGAAGCGGCCGTGGTCATGTCGGGGGGGCACCGGGACGGGACTTTGGCGGAGCGGTCAGGCTCGAGCACAAAGGCCTCCCCGGTCTGAGGGTTGGGACCTCGGCCGTTGTTGGCAACACCGGTCAGGGGAATGGGGCAGTCGGCGGCGGTCTCCTTTCGATGATGGAGGCGGATGCTAAATACAGTATTGAAGGGATTGATCTTGAGGGGATCTTTGCCTTTTCTCATCTCAAGGATGCTGGGAACATCAATGCGGCAGTTGTGGCCGCCAGCCCTACCTTCACCAATTTTGTAGCCAGTCAGATGCTAGGCTTTTATTTTGAGGGGGCGTACCATCTGTTCCATCACCTGATGCCGGAGACCAGGCATGACCTTGTCCTTTTTGGCCGTTACGAAAAATTGGATACCCAGTTCAGCATGCCGGCAGGGTATGCCAAGAATTATGCCAATAAGCGGCAGGTGATTACAGCAGGCCTCTCTTATCTGCCGATCCCCCAGGTGGCGATCAAAGCAGATTACACCTTTAACAAGAATGCCGCCAATACCGGCACGGATCAGTTCAACATGGGTCTCGGTTTCTATTACTAGAGCATTTTGACTCTCAGTTTCAAAATAAAAGGAGGAGTTCCGTGGCCAGTATTGCTTTAGGAGTGTTTTTACAAAGGTTTGATTCTCATCCTGCCGATGGGAGGTTCGACCTTGTGGAGATCAACACCCGTTTTGCGAGGGAGTTTGAAAAACTTCCGATGGCCGATCAGAACAGGCTTCAAGACTACTTTGCCGGAAAAGAGGAAAAGGATTATTTTCAGGCCCTGCAGAGGGCCATTCATCTTAAGGAAAACCCGCCCGCAACCACTGATGCGCGTCGCTTTGCGGCAACCTGTTCCGCCTGTCATTCATTGAGCATCCCTTTGGGTTTCCGCTGGGAGAGTGGAGAAACTGCTCGGGATATCGTTAAAGAGATGACCGCTTTCGCCCAACGGACACTCGTTTATGAGGAAGGTGAGATTACCGAGGAAGATCGTCAGGCTATCGTCCGTTTTCTTCTGACCCTAAAGGACCCGAAGCTGCCTGTTCTCGTGGAGGAAGAGGAGAAAGAGGGAGAATCGAATGAAGTGCCGGAAGGGAAGGAGAGGGCAACTCCTCTAGAAAGAGAGCGGATCCGGGCCACCTGCCGTGAACTGGCCAAAGCCTATACGGACCTTGTCACAAACTTTCCCAAGGTGGCCTGTGGCCAACCCTTGAATTTTAACTATCCGGTGAATAACCGTTGCGATATCCGCGGGTCCGATCTGAAGGTTCAGCAACAGGCCGTCGTCAGGGCCGCCGGACAAATGGCCGAACTGGCGTCAAGGCTTGCTTTTTACCGCCCCTCCCATCATGCGGATGATTATAAAGTCTATCAGGCCTTTTCCAACAATCTGGAGCACCTCGCTCTTTTGGTCGCCGAGAGGATTGAAGCCAACAACTGGATTGGAGGTTACAATATGATTGTCCAGATTGCGCGCCATATGCGAGGCGCCCACGAGGTCTTTCAGCGCGGTTTGTCCCCGGATGACCCGAATCCAAAACCCTAAAGGAGGATTTGATGAACCCAAGCCCCACTCATTCCGCCGGCAGGATAACCACTGAAGACGAGTTTCTTATTCAACTTGCTGAAGCGGCCTATCTGGTTGTTTCAAAATCCGGTTTCCGAGGCTCGTTTCTGGCCTTTTTGTGTGATTTTAAAAAGGCGCTGGATGAGATTCTTTGCAGAAACATCGAAGGGTTGTTCAACCCTCTCCCGCACTCTGATTTTGACATTCCAAAAAATTCTGATAGTCCTTGTCAGGGATGAAGATTCTTGCACTTTTGGGAGGGCTTCTTTTTTTCATGATGCCGTTCAAACTCTCCTTAGCCAACCAGCTCTATAGGCAAAACGTCAGACCGATTTTTGAGACCAAATGTTTCGACTGTCATTCCGATCAAACGCGGTATCCGTGGTATTACCGTTTGCCGGGGGTTCGGCAATTGATGGATCATGATATTGAAGAGGCACGGGAACATATAGACCTTTCCCATGATTTTCCGTTCGGTGGGCATCACCCCCTCAAGGAACAGCTCAAGGATCTGAAAGAGGTTGTTGAGGAGAATGAAATGCCGCTTTGGCGTTACCGACTCCTCCACTGGAATTCTGGGCTCACCGACGAGGAAAGAAGAATCATTCTGGAGTGGCTTGAAAAAAGCCAATTCTAAAGTGAGAAAAAGACCGCTTTTCTTCTTGTGGTTCTTCTTCGTCTGTCCGCTGGGACTCCGGGCTGAAACGGTTTATTTGACCCCCAAGGATGCCTTAAAGTTATTCTTTAAGGATTCTGAGAAAGTGACCAGTGAAAAAAAGGAAATTACCGGTGATCTTAAAGTAAAAGTGGAAAAGGCCTTGGGGGTTTCTCTCCCCAAAGAGAACTACACTTTTTATATTGGTTCCACGAAAGGGGGGACCGATGGGTATGCCCTGATTGACAATCAGATCGGAAAGACCGAGCCTATCACCTTTATGACGATTCTGGATCCTCAAGGAAAAGTTAGAGCAGTTGAAATTTTGGTTTATCGGGAGAGTCACGGAGGGGAAGTGCAATCGAGGCGGTTCTTGAAACAGTTTGATAAAAAGACGGTCAGAGACCCGATCCGGGTTGGCCAAGATATTGATAACATCAGTGGCGCTACTCTTTCCGCCCGTGCCCTGGCTACCGGTGTGAAAAGGGCCGTGATCCTCTGGCAGGCGTTGTATGGAGGGGGGGTATGAAACTTAATCGCCAGCCTCTGGCTGTCAAAGTTTTGATCAGTGGCTTCCTTTTTTCCCTTTTGGTCGGTTTTGGTATCTCTGTTTTTCAGATCCATGACCGGACCGGTTTTAGCGTTGCCAAGACGGTGGTGCATTATCGGGGAGTGGAAGGAGGGTCGCTCGACGGCGAGCTTCACCTCCCTCCGACTTATCAAACCCTCCTTTCGGTGGCCCATGTCCACACGATGAGCCAGCCGGTCATGTTTTTTCTGGTCGGTTTCCTCTTTGTCGGAACCGCTCTTTCCGAAAGACTCAAGATCTTTTTCATCGTTCTTTTATTTGGCTCAAGCCTCTTGTCCAACGCCTCCCCCTGGCTGGTTCGTTATCTGTCCGTCAAGACAGTTGTCCTTTTCCCGTTATCGGCAAGTCTGATGATCGGTTTGTTTCTTTTGATGTCCGGCGTCATTTTTTATGATCTCTGGAGGAGCGATGATGACAGCACTCTTTGAAAGGGTTTTTTATTATTTCCAGGTCGGTGGCTGGACGATGGGGGCCATTTTGGCCTGTTCTGTTTTAGGACTGGCCGTTTCCTTAGAAAGGCTTTGGACCCTCCGGTGGCCAGTGGTGGTCCCCAAGGGGTTGCCGGTAGAGGTGGAGGATCTGATCGGACGCGGGAAGATACCGGAAGCGGTAACCCTGTGCAAAAAGGATGGTTCTCCCCTGGCGGCGGTTATCCGTGCCGGAGTTGACTGTACCGGCAAGAGCCGGGAACAGATCAAGGAGATCATCAATGAGGTAGGGCGGGTGGAGACCGCCTCCCTGGAAAAGGGGCTGACAATCCTGCATACGATTATCGTTTTGTCCCCGATGCTTGGGTTCCTGGGGACGGTCCTGGGGATGGTCGACCTTTTTTCCTCCATCGCCTCTGCCGGTGAGGTTGCCAATATTGGCGTCGTGGCGGATGGTGTCTATAAGGCGCTTTACACCACGGTCTTTGGTTTGACGGTGGCGATCCCGATCACGATTTTCTACAAAATGATCAGCTCCAAAGTGGACCGGTTGGTACTGGCAATGGAGGAGATTTCTCTCCGGATCGTCGATCTGGTTCAGGAGAAAAAATAAATGGCCTTTGGGCAGAAAAAGAAGAGGGAGGTGTTGGAATCCAACACGATCTCCCTCATGGATATCATGTTCAACCTTCTGATCTTTGTCCTCGTGACTGCCCAGTACAGCAATGTGAGCGCCCTCAAGGTAAATCTTCCCAAGGCCCAGAGCGGGATGAGTGTTGAAAAGACAGACAACATCGTGATTGCCGTGACCCCTTCCGAAGAATTGTTCTTGAACGGAAAACCGGTCTCGTTTGAAGGCTTGCAGGCCTCCTTGGCCGAAGCTGGAAAACGGAAAAAGCAACCGTTCGTCCTGATCCAAGCGGATGAAAAGACTTCAACCGGGCAGTTGGTCAAGCTGATGGACACCGCCTCCAAATCGGGGCTTGCAAAAATCTCAATTGAAACCAAGAAATAAACCTGATACACCAAGCTCGTTTAAGGGGATGGGGACGTAGCTCAGCTGGGAGAGCGCCTGCATGGCATGCAGGAGGTCAGGGGTTCGATCCCCCTCGTCTCCACAAATTTTTTTCCTGAAATCTCTGCATGTCACTCCCCAACATCAAAAACCTCTCACTCCCCGCGCTTGAAGAAAAAATTCTCTCCTGGGGGGTCAAGTCGTATGTGCGCGATCAAATTTTGATTTGGCTCTACCGGGAACGGGTGACCTCGTTTGATGAGATGACTAACCTCTCCAAGGAGCTCCGGAGGCGATTGGCCGAGACGTTTGTCATCGACCGGATGGAGGTTGAAAGAACACTCCATTCAGTGGATGGCTCCCAGAAATTTCTTTTTAAACTTGCCGACGGGCAGAAGATCGAAAGCGTCCTGATGCCGCAGAAGAACGACCGGCTTACTCTTTGCATCTCCAGTCAGGTCGGTTGTGCGATCGGTTGTTGCTTTTGTAAAACGGCGGAGATGGGTTTAATGCGCAACCTCACACAGGGTGAAATTTTGGGCCAGGTCCTTGAGGTCCAACAGACCCTTCCTCACAAGAAGCGGATCTCGAACATCGTCTTCATGGGGATGGGGGAGCCGTTCCATAATTATGAAACGGTGATCAGCGCCCTGAAGCTCCTCAGGGACCCACGCTGTTTTAATTTTGGCAAACGGAAAATTACCGTTTCCACCTCCGGGTTGGCGCCGGAGATTGAAAAATTTGGCAAGGATGCCGATGTGAAGCTTGCCCTTTCGCTCAATGCCACGACTGATCCTTCGCGAACTGAGATCATGCCGATCAACAAGGCTTTCCCGATGGAACGATTGCAAAAGGCCTGCCGAACCTACAATGACCTGACCGGCCTCACGATCACGATTGAGTACGTCCTGTTTGCCGGCCTCAACGATTCCAGGGAGGATGCCAAAAGACTCGTCCGGTTTCTCTCTCCCCTGAATACCAAGATCAATGTCATCCCTTACAATGAATATCCCGGTTCCCCCTTCAAGAGACCTTCCGATGAAAAGATCCGCGACTTTCATCACACCTTGGCCGATCACAATTTTCAGGTGAATATCCGGTATTCGAAAGGGCTGGATATCATGGGGGCCTGTGGGCAGTTAGCTACCGCTTAAAAACCGATTGCACTGAGATCCGTGCAATGCTAATCAGTCCCCCCATCATGAAAGACGAAATTATCGGTGTCATCGGAGGCAGTGGCCTGTACGGGATGAAGGATCTGAAAGTCCTGGAAGAGGTAAACCTGGAGACGCCGTTCGGCAAGCCCTCCGATGCCTATCTTGTTGGGGAGTTAGAGGGGAGAAGGGTGATCTTCCTGCCGCGGCATGGCCGGGGACACCGGATCAGTCCCTCGGAACTCAACTTTCGTGCGAACATCTGGGGGATGAAAAAACTGGGGGTTTCCGCCATTGTGGCGGTCTCCGCGGTGGGGAGTCTTAAAGAAGAGATCCACCCGGGAGAGATTGTCGTTGTCGACCAGTTCATCGACCGGACCCGCGGCCGGATCTCCACCTTTTTTGAAAAAGGGATTGTCGCCCATCTCTCTTTTGCCGATCCCCTTTGCCCTTCCTTGAGACAATCCCTGATTCCTTCGGCACGGGAGTCAGGAGCGACCGTGCATGAAAAGGGGACCTATATTTGCATGGAGGGGCCCCAGTTTTCTACCAAGGCGGAATCCCGTCTCTACCGTGCTTGGGGGGCGGACGTGATCGGTATGACCAACCTACAGGAGGCCAAACTGGCCCGTGAGGCGGAGGTCTGTTACGCGACACTGGCCCTCTCCACCGATTATGATTGCTGGCATGAGGGGCACGACTCGGTAACCATTGAAGCGATTATTGCCGTCTTGAACCAGAATGTGACGATGGCCCAGTCAATCATTCGGAAGGTTGTTCGAAAAATTGCCCCGGGAAGGGAATGTGGTTGTCGGGAGGCACTCAAGAACGCCATACTGACTGATCGCCAGAAGATCCCGCAGGGAGTCAAGGAACGTCTCTCTGTGATTGCCGGCAGGTACTTGGAAAAATGAGTCTCCTGGTTGTTGGCACAGTGGCCTTAGACGATCTCAAGACCCCTTTCGGGGAGAGGGCCAATGTCCTGGGAGGCTCGGCCACCCATTTTGCCATTGCCGCCAGTTTTTTCACCGACGTCGCCATCTCTGGCGTGATCGGCGAAGATTTTCCGGAAGAGCACCAAACCTACCTCCGTTCACGCGGGATCAATCTCGATGCCGTTGAAAAGAAAAATGGCAAGACCTTTCACTGGAAGGGGGAGTACGGGTTTGACCTGAACACCGCGATCACGCGGGGGACGGAACTGGGTGTTTTAGAGGCTTTTCATCCCAGGGTTCCCGCCACTCTTCAGGCAACGCCGTTTGTCTTTCTGGCCAATGTGGCTCCAGGAGTTCAAAACGAGTTTTTAACGCAGATCCGTCAACCAAAATTTCTGGCCCTCGATTCGATGAACCTCTGGATCAAAAACTGCAAGGAAGAGTTGATCCAGGTGATCCGAAAGGTGGATGCGGTCTTCCTGAACGAGGGGGAGACGCGCCAATTGACAGAAGAGCCGATTTTGGCCAAGGCGGCCCGAAAGATCCTTTCCTGGGGGCCGAAGGCCCTTTTTGTCAAACAGGGGGAATATGGGGCGCTTCTTTTTCAGGGGAGTCGTGTTTTTTCGGCACCGGGACTTCCTTTGGAATCGGTTTTTGATCCGACCGGGGCGGGGGACAGTTTTGCCGGTGGGGCGATGGGGTATCTCGCACGAACCGGAGACCTCTCTTTTGAAAATCTGCAGAAGGCGGTGATTGTGGGGAGTGTGATGGCCTCTTTTAATGTGGAGGATTTTGGACCGGATCGCTTGCGAACCGTTTCGCTTGCTGAAATCCGAAAACGGGCCGGTGATTTTAGGGAACTCGCCCATTTTGAAGAAGTGGTTTTATAAATGGAAACACTGGGTCAGTATTTAAAAAGGGAAAGAGAGTTTCGCAAGATCACACCGCAAGAGGTAGCGACGGCAACGCGGATCAAGGTTGGTTATCTGGAAGCGCTGGAGGCCGACCGTTTTGCCGAATTGCCGGGGTCTGTTTTTATCAAGGGGTTTTTGAGGTCCTATGCCTGTTTTGTGGGGCTCAATGTGGATGAGGTCCTTCTGCGATACGAAGACCAGTTGCAACATGGCGAGGAGCAGCCTTCGGACAGACCCCCGAGCTACAAGAAGTTTGCCGGCCTCAAACCCAGGAGGAAGGCCCTGGCTATCACCGTTATCCTTTTTCTGCTACTTCTCGTTGCGATTTATGTCGCTTCCAGATAATCCTTAAGTCATGTTGCCTTCGATCACCGAGGCGATTGTCCTCAGGAGCCGCGAATTTCAGGAGGCCGATCGTTTGGTAACCCTTTTTTCACCGGATATTGGAAAGTTTACGGGGATTGCCAAACATGCCAAAAAAAGCGTCAGACGATTTGGCCCTCTTCTGGAATCACCCTTGCTTCTCCAGGTTCATTTTAAGGAGAAAAGGAACCACGCGCTGTTTTTTTTGGAAAAGGTGGCCTTGCAACAGGGGTTCCCCGGGCTCTTTCAGGATCTTAAGAGGATAGCCACTGCCTGGTATTTTTTGGAAATGGTTGATCTGTTGACGGTGGAGAAAGATCCCTCTCCGGGAATATTCGGCCTTTTAAAAACCGGTATTCTTTCCCTGGAGAAAGAAGGATCCTCTTCCATTCTTGTCGGTGCTTTTCAGTACGAGTTATTGAAACTGGCCGGTTTTGCCCCCACTCCCGATCACTGTCTGCACTGTCATCTCCGGGAGCATTTGCCAAGACCTTCCAAGAGTGCCATTTTTCTAGCCCGTTGGCCTGAACTTATTCCCTCCCATCAAAAAAATTGAACGGGTAGATCTGGAGGTCTCCCTCTCCCAGAAACCATCTCCAGAAGGATTGGGGAGAATTGCCCTCCGTTCCCTCTTCGATAATCAATCTTTTGTAGCCATCTCTGTCTTCCACCAAACGGACCCGATTGAAGAAAAGGCGGAAATTTTGGGTCACCTCGGGGGCCACCAGGACGCCGACCGGGCTTCGCCGCCTGCCAATGAAGAGTTCGTTATCGGTACTCCCTGTTTGTGCCGCCATCCTGAGATTGGAACAGTCGAGGTACGGCTCCTCCCCCTTTTTATCGTTGGGTGAATCACCCTTGAGTGAAAAGGAGCAATGATCGATGGAGACATTCAGGGTTGAATTGGCACCGATCTCTGTTTTCAGACGACCCGGCATGGAGAGACCGAATCGGGTTCCGGAAAGATGGATCCCATTCCATTGGGCGCGGGAGAGTGTTCCATGAGGCATGTCCAGTTCTGTGAAGTGATCAATCCCCAGACGACTGGTCATTTCAATGATATCGTCGTTGGGCCGTTTAACCGTTGTAATGTTCTGCGCCTTGACGCGGATGTCGCCGGAGAACCGGAGTCCATGGTTGTTGAAGACGAGGCTTTCGAAACGGCCGGCATACTCGGCATCCACCATTCTGTTGTCAATGGCAACGGGGAACTGGAAGAGCTGTTGGAGGAAGAGGATGCTGAACCAGACCTTTGTCCGGCCTTCCCCCTTCAGTTCGAATCCCCCCTCAGGCAAAGGGTTCAAAACAACGTGTGTGAAAGAGGTTTCTTCCAGGCTGAGTGCCCTTTGGGTCGGTCTCTTGTCGAAATAGAGCACCCCCTTGCCGATGTTGAGGGAGGCGGCTTCGATTCGGGGGAGTTCGGAAGAGAGATCAACAACGACAGGGCCAAGAGAGGCTTCAGAGGCCTCCATGTGAAAATCGGACCCTTTCACAAGAACTCGCGACCCCCGGATCTCCCTCACAGAAAGGACGGAGGTGTCTGTGTCGGAGAGGACGATAGGGTTGTTAAAAACTATCGGCGGGCTCCCCTCAGGTGGTCTGAAGGTGAATCGGGTAGGCTCTTGGCCTTCCGGTTTTTTCTTGAGACTGATTGAATTGGCAGAGAGACTCTCTGCCTGCAGGCGAAAACCAGAGGGACCGAAATGGAAAAAGGCGTTGGAGAATCTCCCTTTGAGTTCGGTCTCAAAATTTTCATCCCTGTCACGATAAGCAAGATTACCAACGGCAACCGAGGGGGCTTGGCCGACCATCCCTTCCTCATTCAGGCTCACCTGTAATTCCGGTGCTTGAGCCTCCCGGATCTTCATGAAGAGGCGGCCTCCTGATTTGCCGATCTGGAGATCCTTGGCGGTCAGTTCCTCGAACCTGAACAAAAGGCCTTCCTGGGGGATTCTTGAGGGGGGATGGGTGAACGGAAGGGTGAGCGAGAGGGAGGAGAAAGAGATCTCTTCCGCCGCCAACGTCGGAAGGACTCCTGTCCCTTCTATACGGACGGATGAGGCGTGGATCTTTTGGCCGTTAGCCGACTTGAGGGTGAACGCCTCACCGGATCGTTCGAACAGAAATTTTTGGTCAGGGGCCGGTTGAATGGTTAAGGCACCAAAACGGATCGGTTTGTCCCGCGTGGTAAAGGTAATCCTTAGTTTCATCTCTCCCCATTCGATGAGGGAGAGCCACTTTTTGAGAGGGTTTTCCTCCACACGGTCCATTCTGGCAAGTACCCACGGGGCTAGCTCGTCCAGCTTTAGGGGAAGTGGTTCCCCGAGAAATTTCTCGGTAAGGTCACGGTCAAACCAGAGGGAGATCCGGATGATAAGCCTTCCGGTTTGGCCGGAGGGGTCTGGCACCAGCTCGATCCCCTTGACGAGGGGGAGACAGAGACACCCGAGACAGGCCCCGAGGGGGTCATGGTACACCGACTCCAATCTTTGAAGATGATCATTGGCCACGGATCCCGAAAGGTGCATATGGGTCGGTTTGGATGGTCCACCCGAGGGTGAACCACCCTCGTCAGAAAACGGTGGGACATGGATCGAGAAGAGCTCTTCAGGGATGTCATGGTGACCTGGTTTCAGAGGGATCTCGACGTCGATCAATTCGGCATTCTCCAGGAGATCGGGATTCTCTTTGAGAAAGGAGACGAGAAACCGGATCATCAGGAGGATCAGATCGTCATTCCCTTTCGGTTTCGTGAAGGCATCCGGGAAGAGGCCGAGAAAGAGGGGAGAGGGGGAGAATGGAGAAAAAGAACCCTTGGGTGACACACCATTGTGTGACGCACCCTTGGGTGGAGCACCCTCGGGTGGAGGGGGAGCTAAGACCGGCTCATCGGTTGTTCCTGTCTGGGCGATGACCGATTGCATGAATTCTTGCAGACCAACAGGGATCATGGTGGCTATTTCTCTCCCGGGGTTCTGATCATTCTTCCTGAGGCCCGGCTTCCTTTTTTGATCCTGATCGGCGGGATTCCGGGTCCTGGTCTTTGCAAAACCACGCCGGTGGCGGTACCACACCAGAGAAAATCAAGGGGCTGGCTCTGATAACCGGATGTCCCTGGGTGAACCACTCTCGGGTGGACCACCCGCCGGAGATCGACAATGATTTTGCTCCTGGCCCTTTCTGTCGCCGACAGGATGGAATCGTGACTGACGCGGAAGCAGCCGTTCATCTCTGAGGTGATGTCCAGGAGGGGAGGGTTGATGCCCCCCCGGACTTCAGTGGTGTTGAAGGAGCCGCTGAAGGTTGTGGTGATCCCCCCGGCGCAGACGTTTCCTTCCTCCACCCGGGAACGGGCAAAGACCTCTGTGGTTTTTAGGTTTGTCTCTTGAGGACCCAAGTGGAAGGAACGGTCTTTTCGGACAACGAGCCTCGCCTTTTTGATTTGGTCAATCCTTCCTTTCATATGGTGGCTGGCCAGGATTGAACCACTGGCATGGTTCGGCTTCAGATAGAGGGCATGCTCCACGGCGACCGGCTGTGCCTCGTTCAAATCCACGATGAACAGGGGATCGGTGGCCCCCGAGGCAAAATGGAGTCCTCCCAGATCGAGAGAGGGGTAGCCTGAAGCGGTCGGAAAAAAACGGACGAGGTCGTTAAAGGCCCCTCCCAGATGGGGAAGGTGGAAATACCCCTCTCCGTAGATGGCTGTCCTTTGGAAATTCCATTCAAAACGGGGCTGGTCTTGGGTGTAAATTCCGTTCATCCCCAGGAATTCTACCCGTCCCCGATCCTCGGTTTCCCGGGCCTCTCGGATTCCGGCGGCAAAGAGGAGACGTCGGTCTGCATTATAGACCTTGAGGGCCCCTCCAAAGATTGTGCAGTCACCATTGAACTGAATGACTTCTCCTTTGGCACTGACTTGAAGGGTCCCGTTGTTACAGGCCGTTTCTGCCCCATCGATGTGGTAGTGCTCGAATCGTCCCTCGTGGATCTTGAGACCCAGATGACCAAAACGGATAGTGTTGTTGTCCCCTTCACGGGCCCACTCAATCTGAACCAGATGAGGATCTTCTACGAGTGACTCGATCCCTTGCGGACCGTTGGGGAGGCGAATGAGGGAGGAGAGTGCCATATGAGGTATTTCCACCAAACTCCTCCCGGTTCCTGTTCCTTTTATAGTGAATGAGGGGAGAGAGACAGGAAGGGGACTGATGCTGGATAGATTATCGTTCAAGGCCCCCTCCGGTGAGAATTCAAATCGGGCCTCGTAGACAGCTTGATCCCACTCAGTCGCCTTCAAAAGGGAGGGACGGTCAGGGTCATCGGCAAGAAACTCCTCGTGTCGTCTGTCCGTCCAGAGTCCAACCAGAAGTGTGAAGAGACTGTCATACCGGAGCGGGATTTCATCGATCCCCTCTTTGAGGAGGGAACCGGTGATCGTTCGTGTGACAATGTGAGGAGGAGATTTTCGATCAGATCTCGTGAAAAACCGGGTGACACCCCTGACCAGCTGATGGGCTCCGTTGATCCAGGAATAAGGGAACCGGTGATCGTCCGGCTCCAGTGAAAAATCAAAAAAGTAGGGAGGGTGAAAGGCAACCTGGACCACCACTGTTCCATCTTCCCGGAGATGGGCATGCCGGATAGTGGCATCCAGCCATAAAAAGGCATCTTCCCGGACCAGGGTTCCCTCGACAGTGACGGTTGCCTTTCTGACTGCCCCCGGTTTTGTCTCCAGGTTAAGGCTGACAACCGCATTTTCATTCCTGACAAAAATGCCGCTCGCCAATTCTCCTGCCTTGAGAGGAACCTCTCCATTCAAGGTCAGACGCTGGAGGTCATTCTGGAGAAAACGGTCCGGGTGAAAATAGACGGTTTTGGGGCCGGAGACGGTCTCCATCTTTCCTATCGGGACCGGGTTCATCCCATTGATGATCTGGTTGAGGAGACTCGCCTCCGATCGGAATCGTTTCCTGACCTCTTCGGACAGTTCTGCGAATTCTTCCGGTTCCACCCTCAGGACCGGTTTTCCATGAGTCGCCTCGACCGGTTTCGGAAAATCGGGAGAGAAAAGCGGTTCGGTATTAGGTCGGAGTGGAGAAGGGATAGGGCAGACGCGCAGGGCGTGGTTGGCGGGACTTGGAGGAGCCATGGCTTTGGCCCCCTTATCGCAGTTAACTAATTGAGGTTGCTTTAAAAACTAGGCCCAAAGGGCCGTTGATTAGAAAGCTCGTAAAAGAGGACCCCCACCCAAAACTGGTAGCTGTTGATCAGAATCGCAAGGGCTAGGTATCGGAGGGCTATTTTGACGATCTTAAATCTCATCTTCTGAACCTATTATCGGCTTCTTGATACAAAAGTTGCTTTTGACGCAATAACTAAAAAATAACCTGAAAACAATAACTTACCAGTTGATTTGGTCTTGACAATAAGGTATCTTTCACCCCCATGTCGACTTCCCAATCTCTTTCCAGTTTCAGGTTTGTCAGGGCCTACCGGGCGACATTCCGGATACTTTCTTCCTACCTTTGGCTTTGGGCCAAGAAGGGGCTTTTTGGAGACCGGATCTCCCCTGAAAAGGTGAGGGAGACCCATCGGCGGAACGCCCTTCGGATTGAAAAGACCGTTTTGGAGCTCAAGGGGATCTTTATCAAGGTCGGTCAGATGATCTCGATCATGACCAATTTTCTCCCTGAAGAGCTGACCCAGGGGCTCGAAAAACTTCAGGATGCAGTTCCTCCCCATCCGTATGGGGCTATTGAAGAGCGGTTCGTTCAGGAGTTTGGCAAGAAGCCGTCAGAGATTTTTGAAAAGTTTGAATCGGTTCCGATCGCCTCCGCCTCCCTCGGTCAGGTGCATACCGCCTTTCTTAAAGAGGGCACAAAGGTTGCGGTGAAGATTCAATACCCGGAGATAGACCGGATCGTTCAGATTGACCTGAAGATTTTGAGGAGGATCTTTGGACTCTTCCATCTCTTCTTTCCCTCCTACGGTTTGAGAGATGTTTTTAGGGAAATTGCCGTCGTGATCAATCAAGAGCTTGATTACCAGTATGAGGGAAAGAATCTTGAGTTGATCAAGAAAAATTTTATTGAGGAAACCGGCTTTCTCTTTCCCACCGTTTGTTGGAATTTCTCCACCAGAAAAATCCTGACGCTCCATTTCATGGAGGGGATCAAGATTTCTTCCCTGGAAACACTGCGGAAGGCCGGCGTTGATACGACTGAAATAGCGACGCGTCTGATTCATGCCTATTGCAAACAGATCTTTCTGGATGGGGTTTATCACGCCGATCCACACCCTGGAAACTTGTTAGTTCAGGTAGGGGCGGACAAGAAAGCCAGGCTCGTCCTTGTCGATTTTGGGGCGACCGCCCGGATCTCGCCGGCGATGCAGCAGGGGATTGTCCAATTTGCCGAAGGGCTGATCAAGAAGGATACCCGGCTTCTCTCCTCCGCCATGCGCCAGATGGGGTTTGTCGCCAAGAAGGGGGACTTTGAGGCGTTCGATAAATTGGTGGATTACTTCTACGAGAAGCTCCGGAATCTGAAGATCGAAAATTTCAAGAATCTGGAAAATTTGCAGAACATTGAAAACCTGTTTGAACTCAAAAAGCTGAACATCAGTTTTCGTGACCTGATGACCTCGTTTCATGTCCCGCAGGACTGGATTTTACTGGAAAGGACCCTCCTTCTGGTGATGGGGCTTTGTGCCCACCTGGACCCCCAGTTGAATCCGGTTCATACGATCCTGCCGTATGTGGAGAAGTTCGTCCTCAAAGACAAATCGTTTACCGATTACTTTGTGGAACTAACCAAGGAGATCGGGATTTCCTACCTTCAACTCCCGCATGAGATCCACAAAACGCTGAAAAAACTAAATGATGGCCGGATTGAGGTCCGACTAGCCGGGCTTAATCATCACACCGAGCGGCTCACCCTTTTAGTCCACCAGCTGATCTATTCCGCCTTTGCGCTTACTGGAACGACCCTTTGGTTTCTCGGGTATGGGGTGGTTCCGGGGTACGGGGCGTTTTTCTTTGGTTGCCTACTTTTTATTTCAATGATTAAAAATCGCCGCCAGTCATGATCAATCACGAGCCCCAACAAAGGAAGGTGGAGATTTTTTTAGTTGTTTCCCTTCTCCTTCATCTTCTTTTTCTGTTCCTCTTCAGTGCCGGCATCTCTCTGCCGGTAGCCAAAAAGCCGCCAGAACTGGAGGTGATCCTTCAAAGGCCGTATCAAATTGCCGATATCGCCCCTCCCTTGAAAGAGGAGAGGCCGGATAAGGCCAAATTTGCCGGGCTTTATGACAGCCGTGTGGAAGAGGAAAAAGTAGCGGTTTCGCCACCTCAAGTGCAGTCTACTCCTTCAAAACCAGCGGGAGAGAAACAGCAAGAAAGGCCGGTCCGGGACAAAGCAAGGGGCGATTCACCCAGGGCCAAAAAAGGGGAGCTGGCGATGAAATCCCCGACGGAAGAAGAAAGCCTTGAGGAAAAACTAAAGAGGGCGGGGGCCGCTGAGTTAGAAATTCCGGAGGATTTTTACCCCAACACTAAAGTCGGGGATCACACTTACCTGAATGTCCTCCGCTTCCCGAATGTCTCTTACTTTGTCCGGTTGAAAAAGATTTTTAAAACTACCTTCAATCCTGTCGCCGCTCTTCGGGCCAGTTCTTTTCAGATCAGTCGGGGGCAGATTGAGGTCGTGTTGGGGGTGGCTGTCGACAGGGGAGGGCAGTTGGCCAAACTTTTTGTGATCCGTTCCTCAGGAGTCTCTGACTATGACCAGGAGGCGCTTCGGACAATCCGTGATTCAGCCCCTTTTTCCGCCCCTCCAGAGGAATTTCTGGATCCTGAGGGTCAGTTACGGATGAGCTGGACATTTACGGTCTATTTGTGATCTAAGAGTCCGCCATGTCCGGTCCCGCGAGTGCCTTAGAAAACAATATTGTCACCAGTGACCAAGGAGAGCAGGCGATGACCAGCGAACTATTTTCTTCTCGTCATATCGGCCCGAATGAACAAGAGATTGAAGAGATGCTCAAGCTCCTTGGGCTCGGCTCTCTGGATGAGTTAATAGACCAGACGGTCCCGAAGCAGATCCGGATGAAAGGGGTTCTCTCGTTGCCCCCGGCTCAAACAGAATTTGAATGGCTTGCCAGCGCCCGGAAGATTGCTGAAGAGAACAAGGTTTTAAAATCGCTCCTCGGTTTGGGTTATTACAACACGGTAACCCCTCCCGTCATTCAGCGCAATGTTTTGGAAAACCCCGGATGGTATACTGCCTACACGCCGTACCAACCTGAAATTTCCCAAGGGAGACTAGAGGCGTTGCTGAATTTTCAGACGATGGTGATGGAGATGACCGGCATGCCGATTGCCAACGCCTCGCTTCTCGATGAAGCGACGGCCGCCGCGGAGGCGATGACAATGGCTCTTGCCGTCCAGACGAAGGAAAACCGGTCCCGTTCCTTTTTTGTCTCAAGTGACCTGTTCCCCCAGACGATTGAGGTCCTCAAGACAAGGGGTGAACCGCTGGGCCTGAAGCTAATCATCGGGGACCCCCAGAGTTTTAATTTCAAGGAGGACTGTTTTGGGGCGATTGTCCAATACCCCAATCGGGACGGGTTTGTTGTTGATTACGAGAATTTTATCCAGAAGGCGCATGCCCGGAAGACCCTTGTGGTGGTTGCCGCGGATATCTTGAGTCTTGCCTTGCTGAAACCTCCGGGAGAGATGGGGGCCGACGTTGTCGTTGGTTCCACGCAACGGTTCGGGGTGCCGGTCGGTTTTGGAGGGCCTCATGCCGCCTACTTTGCGACTCGCCTGGAATACAAACGTCAGATGCCGGGGCGGATTGTTGGCGTCTCGAAGGATCATGAGGGACGCCCCGCCCTCCGTTTGTCCCTGCAGACGCGAGAGCAACATATCCGTCGGGAGAAGGCGACAAGCAATATTTGCACCTCTCAGGTCTTGCTCGCGGTGATGGCCAGCATGTACGCGATCTATCATGGGCCTGAAGGGATCAGGAGGATCGCCACCCGCGTCCACCAGCTCGCCTGCCGATTTGCCGAAGGGTTGAAGCGTCTCGGCATCCCGGTCAAGGGGATTTTCTTTGATACACTTCTTGTTCCACTTCAGAAAGAGGCTACTTTCATCATTCAGAAGGCGAGAGAGTGTGGTTTTAATCTGCGCCGGGCTGATGAGAAAACAGTTTCGATCTCCTTTGACGAAACCTGCACGGAGGTGGAGGTGGAAACCCTGCTAAAGGTTTTTGGTTCTTTGTGTCGGTGGGCCGATTTAAAAGGAATGGATCTCATCCCCTCGTCGCTCCAACGCCGGTCTGATTATCTCACCTCTCCAGTTTTCAACAGTTACCATTCAGAAACAGAGATGCTCCGGTACCTTTTCCGTCTCCAGAACAAGGATTTGACCTTGGCCCAATCGATGATCCCGCTCGGTTCCTGCACGATGAAACTCAACGCGACGACGGAGATGCTTCCGATCACATGGCCGGAATTTTCTCAAATTCACCCGTTTGCCCCAGAAGACCAGACAAAGGGTTATGAAACAATGATCCGGCAGTTGGGGGAGTGGCTTTGCACCATCACCGGATTTGATGCCGTTTCTTTGCAACCGAATGCCGGTTCTCAAGGGGAATACGCCGGTCTTCTGGCGATCCGTGAGTATCACAAAAGTCGGGGGGAGGGAGGTCGCAAGGTCTGTCTTATCCCAAGTTCAGCCCATGGGACAAACCCGGCGAGTGCTGTAATGAGTGGATTTCAGGTCGTGGTTGTCGGTTGTGATGATAACGGCAATGTCGATCTCCATGACTTGAAGGAAAAGGCGTTGGCCCATTCCAAGGATCTGGCGGCCTTGATGATCACCTACCCCTCAACCCACGGGGTTTTTGAAGAGGGGATTCGTGAAATTTGCGAAGTTGTTCATCACCAGGGCGGGCAGGTCTATATGGATGGCGCCAATATGAATGCCCTGGTCGGTCTCTGTCGGCCGGGGGAGTTTGGGCCGGATGTCGCCCATCTCAATTTGCACAAGACCTTTTGCATCCCGCACGGGGGAGGCGGCCCCGGGGTAGGACCGATTGTGGTGAAGAGTCATCTCTCCGGGTTTCTTCCTGGTCCTTCCAGATCTATTTCGGCGGCTCCTTTCGGGAGTGCCGGCATCTTGCCGATCTCCTGGACCTATATCGCCTTGATGGGGGGGGATGGGTTGAAGAAGGCGACCGAGGTGGCGATCCTCAATGCCAACTACATTGCCCAACGACTGGAACGGCATTACCCGGTCCTCTATCAGGGGAAAAATGGCCGGGTCGCCCATGAGTGCATCATTGACCTGCGCGAATTTAAAAAAACCTCCGGTGTGGCTGTGGATGATGTGGCCAAGAGATTAATGGACTTTGGCTTCCATGCCCCGACGATGTCGTTTCCGGTGGCGGGGACACTGATGATCGAGCCGACGGAGTCTGAATCCAAGGCTGAACTTGACCGGTTCTGTGAGGTGATGATTACGATTCGGGAGGAGATCCGGGAGATCGAACAGGGAAAGATGCCGCAGGATAATAATCCCCTCAAGAATGCACCGCACACCTCTCACGATCTGGTACGTGAAAACTGGGACCGTCCTTATTCCCGTGAGAAGGCCCTCTTTCCCCTACCTTGGGTCCGAGAGAACAAATACTGGGTTCCGGTCGGTCGTGTGGACAACGCGTATGGGGACAAGAACCTTGTCTGTTCTTGTTTATTCTGACTCTTCCTTGATGAAGGCCTCGTACTGCTTGGCGGTCATGAGGTCTTTGAGTTCTTTAGCATCGGCAACCTCCATCCGGATCAGCCAACCTTCACCGTAAGAATCCTCGTTGATGATCTCCGGACCGTCGCTCAGAGGATCGTTGACCTCAATAACCTTGCCGCCGATCGGGGCGTAGACATCGTTCACTGATTTTACCGATTCGACGACGCCAAAGACATCTTCCTTACCGAATTCTTCCCCCTCACTAGGGAGTTCCACGAAGACGATCTCTCCCAACTGGTCCTGGGCATAATCGGTGATGCCGATGGTGGCAACACTACCCTCTACCTTGACCCATTCATGCTCCTTGGAATATTTAAGATCATCGGGGAATGTCATCAGCTTTTCTTCCTTATGAAAGGGGCGGTGACGATCTCAGCCCTCTTTTTTTGCCCACGAATATCAACGGCAATTTGGGTCCCTGTCTTGGCCCGTGAGAGTGTGACATAGCCGATCCCAATCGGTTTCTCCAGACTGGGAGAAAAGGTACCGCTGGTGACAACCCCAATGGGTGAAGCTTCCGAGTGAAGAGAGTAACCTTGTCGCGGAATACCGGTTTCTTTCATGAGAAAACAGACCAACTTTCTTTCAATTCCTTTTTGTTTAGAAACTAATTCCTCTTTACCGATAAAATCACCTTTGTCAAGTTTTACTACCCATCCCAGACCAGCCTCAAAAGGGTTCGTCGATTCATTGATTTCATGCCCATACAGACAGTATTTCATCTCAATCCGGAGGGTGTCTCTGGCGGCAAGGCCGATCGGCCGGAGGTCTTCCTTTCTCCCCGATTCCATCAGTAAATTCCACAGGTCTACCGTTTTTTCCCAAGGGGTAAAGATTTCGAACCCATCTTCACCAGTGTAACCGGTTCGTGATAAAAGAACCGGAATTCCCCCAGGGGAACCACCCTTGGGTGAACCACCCCTCAAGGACAATTCAATAAAGGAAAACGGTTTCATGGCGGAGGGCTCGACAGGACTGATCTTCTCCATAATGGAGAGTGCGAGAGGCCCTTGGATTGCAAGCAGGCCGTAGGAGGAACTCTTGTCTTCGATGGTGACGCCTTCGAATCTTGAGGCCGCTATCTTTTTCATCCATTCAAAATCTTTGATGGTATTAGAGGCATTCACACAAAGAAAAAAATCTTCGGGACCGCGACGATAAACGATCAGGTCGTCGAGGGTATTCCCCTCGTGGTTGAGAAGGAGTGTGTATTGGGCGTCGCCATCTTTGAGCGTCCTCACGTCGTTAGTGGTGAGGAACTGGATCGCTTCGAGGGCTTTTTTACCTTTGATCGTGATCTCCCCCATATGGCTGACATCGAAGAGGCCGGCCTTCTCACGGACATGGCGGTGTTCCTCCATGATGCTGGTGTACTGGACCGGCATCTCCCAGCCGGCAAAGTCAACGATCCTGGCCTTCAGCGATTTGTGGATTTCGTAGAGAGGCGTTTTCATGAGGTCTGTTTCCTGGCCGCTTCCAGTGTGTTGGCGAGTAGCATCGCAATGGTCATCGGGCCGACGCCACCGGGGACCGGGGTGATGAAAGAGGCCTTCCCGCCCGCCGACTTTTCTACATCACCAACCAGGGATCCATCAGGCCTGCGGTTCATCCCGACATCGATAACCACCGCCCCCGGTTTGATCCAGTCCCCCTTGATGAATTCGGACTGGCCGATGGCGGCAACCACGAGATCGGCCTGACGGATTTTTTCCGCCAGATTTTTCGTCTTTGAATGGCAAATGGTGACGGTGGCATGCCGCATCAGAAGAAGAACGGCCATCGGCTTTCCGACGATGGTACTCCTTCCGATAACCACAGCTTCTTTTCCGGCGGGGTCGAATGAGATTGATTCGAGCAGACGGATTACCCCGAGGGGGGTGCAAGGGAGAATTTCGGGGTTTCCAGCCAGCAGTTTCCCCAGATTGATCGGATGGAAACCGTCAACATCCTTTTCTGGAGCGACGGCGGAGAGGATCTTTTGCGTATTTAGGAAAGGGGGAAGGGGGAGCTGAATCAGGATACCATGGATCAACGGGTCGAGGTTGAGGTTGTTGATCAGTTCCAGGAGTTCTTCTTCCCGGGTGGAACCTGGTAATTTTTTCTCAATGCTGTAGATCCCGACCTTCTCGCAGGCGATCCGTTTGTTCCGAACGTAGATCTTTGAGGCCGCGTTATCTCCGACCAGGACGGCGGCCAACCCCGGGGTTATCCTTTTCTCTTTTTTGAGCCGTTCAACCCCTTGGGTGATTTCCGCCATCACCTTTTGGGCCACCGCCTTGCCATCGATTATTCTTCCTGACATCCGGAAGGGCTTAACAGGAAATGAAAACGGCTGTCAACCCGCAGTCGTTACCCTATTGCGGCCGCCATTTTTAGATTGATAGAGAAGGGTGTCGGTCAACTTCATCATCGCCTCAGAATCCGCAAAATTCTGCCCCTTGAGGGTGGTGACGCCGATGCTGATGGTGACCCTGATAATTTTGTCATCAAAGGTGAAGTCACATTCTTCAATCAAACGCCTGAGGCGTTCCGCCAGTATGGCGGCGCCTGTCTCTTCGGTTCCTTTGAGGAGGACGCAAAATTCCTCACCACCATAGCGGCAGTAGATATCTTCCTGGCGGATGATGGAACGGGTCAGTGTGGAAATATGGGTTAGGACGAAATCCCCGGCCCGGTGACCGTGGGTATCGTTGATCTGCTTGAAAAAGTCGATATCGAACATCAGGAGAGAGAGGGAGACTTTGTTCCGGAGGCAATAGCTGAACTCCTCCTTGAGACGTCCCTCGAAGAAACGTTTGTTGTAGGCACCGGTCAAGGCATCGACGACCGCCATCTTGTACAGTTCCTTGTGAAAAATATTTTCAATGCTGTCCTGGTGAGCAAACTTGATGATGGTGGAACTGGAAATCTGGATCTTGTCCCCATCCTGCAGGACCTGTTCCTTGACCTTGTGGCCGTTCACGTAGGTCCCGTTGGTACTCCCCATATCCTGGACGGTAACGACCCCCTTTTTACAGTGGAGTGTGATGTGGTGGCGTGAGATCCCGAGGTCGGCGATGGTGATACTGACATCCGTTCCTCGTCCCAAGGTGACATTCCCTTCTTCAAGGAGATGGATCTTACCGACGAGGGGCCCCGAAAGAAAGATAATGTAGGCCTGTTTTTCTTTGTAGGCGCCGGAGGTCTCCGGGATATTGGTGACAACCGTCTGTTCTTTAAATTCTTCTGCCATTCCCTTTAGTTTATCACAGCCTTTCCCCCTTTTGAACCTTTTTGAGGCTTGTATTGATGACCGTTTGCCTTCCAGAAAACACCTTTATATTACTTGAGAAATCATCATATCCTTCAAGTTTTAGTTTAATACTAAAAGTGCTTTCCGGAATCAATTTTTCGTGGACCCAGGGAGTCTTGCCGACCAGGACGTCATTCAAGTAAACGGAGGCCCCTTCCGGGAGGCTTTGAACCGAAAGACCGCCGTAGTTGATTTCCAGTTCGGCCTTCAATTCGTTCTTGGCCCCCTCCTTATAAGGGATCTCTTTTTCCCAGAATTTATACCCTTCTAAATGGAGACCGATCTTGTGGCGGGCCTCTTTTAAGTTTTCAATCATCGTTGGGGTTCGCCACTCCGTTTCCGCCTCGTCGATAAAAACCTTTGCCCCCGGAGGGTTCGATTGAACGACAAGCCCGGTGATGATCGGAGAAGGGGCAGGCGGGGAGGGTGAAGGAGGGGGTGAGGGAGGGGAGAAGGGAGCCGCCACCCGCCCGACAGGTTCCAGGGGAGGTGGTCCTTCTTTTTTTTCTAAGGGATGGTTTCCCCAAGGGTTCGGTCCAAAGAGGAACCAGAGGACCAATCCAAGAATGGAAACGAGTCCGATGGATTTTAACCACTTTTGTCTTTTGTAGGGTGGTGGCAGTACAGAAATTTCGGAAGAAATGCTCAGTTCCTTGACAACTGAGGCAGAGGGTTCTAATTCCTTTAGTTCCCCCATCTCCCTTCGGATGACCGAAGAATCGGCCTGCCCGGTTTCCTCCCCCTCCTTTCTCAGGCGTTCTTCTTCCCCATTGGCAGAGAGGGAGACGCTAGTGGGGGTTTCTTCGGCGAAGAGGCGGCTGACAAAGTTGACCAGGTCCTGCGGTTTGAAATCAGGATAATGGGTGATGAGGAGCCGGGTCAGGTCCTCGCGGAGGAGGCCGGCCTGCTGGTACCGTTTTTCACGGTCCCGGGCCAGGGCCTTGAGCACAATCTCGTCCAGTTCCGGTGGGATCTCGGGCCGGTCCAGAGAAGGGGGGCGGACCTTTGCCTTTTTGACCTTCCGGATCGTCTCCGCGTTGTTTTTCCCCTTGAAGAGGCGCTGACCCACCAGGAGTTCGTCAAGGATGATCCCCAGGGAAAAAATGTCAGACCGGTAATCCAGTTTTTCCCCCTCGGCATGTTCGGGGGACATGTAGGCAAATTTCCCCTTTACCACACCGGAATCGGTAGTGGTCACCTTTGTCTTGGCCTTGGCGATGCCGAAATCAATGATCTTGATCGTTGCCGATTCGGAGACGATGATATTTTGCGGTGAAATGTCCCGGTGGATGATCCCGAGTGGGTTTCCTTCTTCATCCCTTTTACGGTGCATGTAATCAAGCCCCGCCGCCACCTCGCTCACGATGAAACAGGCAACCGGCAGGGGACACGGTCTGACCAGATGCCGAAGGCGACGGGCGATCTGGCTCACACTCTTGCCCGCGACATACTCCATCACAATGAAGTAGTCTTCGCCGACCTTTCCCAGGTCGTAGATCTGGGCGATATTACCGTGGGAAAGCTGGACGGCGATCTTCGCCTCGTCGACCAGCATCGCTATAAATTCGGTGCTGGCGGCGATATGGGGCAGAATCCTCTTGATGACGACGGTCTTTTCCAGGCCGTTCGCATCCACGGTCCGCCCCTTAAAGATCTCGGCCATCCCCCCCTGGGCGATCTTTTCGGTCAGGTGATACTGCCCAAAGGGTGCTCCACCCGAGGGTGCTTCCATGGGAACAATCTACTTGAGAAGGTGGCATAAAATCAATCGATATGGTAACTTGGCAGGGGAGAAAGGACGATAATACCCTTATATGGCCCAGGGTGGCAGTGACAAGGGGAGTCAGGAAAAGACCGAAGAGGCGACGCCAAAACGGCTCCGGGACGCCCGCAAGAAGGGACAAGTCTGGCAAAGCCGTGACTTGACCACCTTGGCGGTGATGATTCTTTCTTTTATGGCCTTCGGGTTTTCCGTTTCCTTCCTCTCCTCTGAAATCAAAAGAATCATGAGAATGACCTTTGAGGCGATCGCCCGGCCAGAGATCCCGATAGAGACACTCTTCAAACTGGCCGAGGCCTCTTTTGTTGTCCTGATCACTGTCTCAGCCCCCGTTGTGGCGGCGGCGGTCCTGGGAGGCCTCGTGGTCGGGTATCTCCAGGTCGGGCCTGTTTTTGCGATGGAGCCCCTGAAACCGGACATCAACAAACTGAACGCCGTTGAAGGGCTGAAGAACATGTTCAAGATGAAGACCTTTGTGGAGCTGGTGAAAAACATCCTTAAGATCAGTTTCATCTTCTTTATTGCCTACTGGTTGATCAAGGGGATTTTAAGTGATTTTCTGATGACGGTGACCCTTCCGCTCGAGCAATCGATCCAGGTCGGTTCCGTTTTGGTGACCCGTTTTCTGATCCGGGTCTTCATCCTGTTCTTGATCCTGGCGATCATGGATATGTATATTCAGCGGCGGGATTTCATGAAACAGCTCAAGATGACGAAGGAAGAGGTCAAGCGGGAATACAAGGAAGACGAAGGGGATCCGCTGATCAAGAGCGCCCGTAAACAGATCCATATGGAGATGGCGATGGGGGATACGCGCCAAGCGGTCAAGACGGCCGATGTGGTGGTGACCAACCCGACCCATCTGGCGGTGGTGATTAAGTACGACGGCCAGGAGATGGCGGCTCCCCAGATTGTGGCCAAAGGACAGCGGCTCTTTGCCGAATATATCCGGGAACTGGCCAAAGAATTCAACGTGCCGGTCATGCAAAACATCCCGCTTGCCTGGTCGCTCATCGAACTGGAAATTGGGGACGAAATCCCAGAAAATCTCTATCAGGCAGTGGCCGAGATCCTGACGTTTGTCTACCAGATGCGGGAAAAGAACCCATTGCCCAGGACCCAAAATTAAGTCATAATAGACCTCATCATGTCATCCGGACTGGTACAAGGCGCGAGGTTTATAGGGGATGGAGTGGTGGCCGGTACCCCGCGGGATGGGGAATCGATGACGGAAGAGGGGGCCCCTTCGAGTTTTAACCGCGTAGATCTGGATCACTATACCAACTCCCCTGATCCCCGTTATGTGATCTGCAAGACCTATTTTGAAAGAATGATTCGCCCAAAAGCGGCTGATCGTAAGGACGGCGGTCCGACCGGTATCGAGGAAGTAGAGGGGCCGTCGATTGAGGTCTTAAGAGGGGAGATCCCTTCTCTGGTTGCGCGATTTGTACAGGGAGGGGAGAGGATGGTAAGCATGCAAAATCTGGACCCCTGGGAGTGGCGCCCCGCGGTTCGGGATCCGTCGAGGGGGCCGAATGGGCAAACAATCTCGATTACCCGGGAGTCTTTGCCCCGTCAATTTGAACACCTCCCAACCCTTACCGATATCCGGGCCTACAAAACCAGTGATTTCTACGCTACCACGCGCCTGTTGAAAACCTGGTTGGAAGATGCCGAGATTCTTCAATTGAGTGCCGACAATCCGGATGATCAGCCTCTCATCGATCAACAGGATCAAGTCCTCGCCCGGTATGAGGCGCTTCGGGTTCAAAAGGATTTTATCGAGGGATTGAGCTACCTCCAGAATCAGTGGATGGAGAGGCTTGATCGTTTATCAGCGAGGCCGGCGATGATGGTCCCGAATGAGGTTACGCCAGAGGAAAAAGATGATTTTAGGAGGGAAGCGGTAGACCTTCTGGAAGCCCTTAAGGCGTTGTCCGATTTCAAAAAGAAGAATCGTATTACAACCCCCATCGATCTGGATGCGGATGGGATAGAGGATACCCGGAGGCTGACGACCAAGATTACCGATCTGATGATCCGGGTGGCCAATATCTCCCCCAAACTCCCCAAATAACCGCTTGCATTTGCAGGGCCTGTCTGCTAAACCCGCCCAGTTTTAAGTGGTTTAAATTCAGATAGTTAAGGAGGCATTTTTATGGTCGAAGGACCAATGAAGCAGATGCTGGAAGCGGGCGCCCACTTCGGGCATCAGAAGGGGCGATGGAATCCGAAGATGAAACCGTACATCTTCGGTGTTCGCGGTGGGATCCATATCATTGACCTGCAAAAAACGGTGCCGATGGCCCACGAGGCCTGCCAATTCATCAGCCGCACGGTGGCCCACGGGGGGGAGATCCTCTTTGTCGGCACCAAGAAACAGGCCCAGGAGATCGTTGAGGCCGGCGCCAAAAGGTGCGGTGCCTTTTATGTCAACAACCGCTGGCTCGGTGGGACCCTGACGAACTTCAAGACGATCAAGAGTTCCATCGACCGCCTGAAGGAGATGGAGAAGAAGCGGGACGAAGGGAAACTGGAAGGGCTGACGAAAAAGGAAAAACTCTGGATCGAAAGGGAGATTATCAAGCTGACCAAGGCGCTGGGGGGGATCAAGGAGATGAACAAGGTCCCGTCCTGCCTCTTTGTGGTAGATCCGAAGAAGGAACATATCGCGCTGATGGAGGCCAAAAGACTGAACATCCCTGTCGTGGCGTTGGCGGATACCAATTGTGACCCTGACGGGATCGATTACCTGATCCCGGCCAATGACGATGCGCTCAAGGCGATCCGCTACTTTGTGGAAAGGGTTGCGGAGGCCTGTCAGGAAGGTCACGAACAGCGGGACCAGGTTTTACGTTCAAAGATAACCCAGGAAATGGAAGACAAGGCGGGCAAAAAGGAGACAGTCATCGGCGGGCGCGGCGTTGCCTACGTTTCCAAACCGGATGAGTATGAAGAAGAGGCCAAGGGGACCTTTAGCTCAGAGGGTGCTTCACCCGAGGGTGATTCACCCAAGGGTGAGTCACACAATGGTGTGTCACCCACGGGGGAGGTTAAGTAATGGTGACCCCCGGATTGATCAGGGAGTTGCGAGAGAGGACCGGCGCCGGCCTGATGGATTGCAAGAAGGCGCTGGGGGAGTCGGCAGGCGATATCGACAAGGCGATCGATTTCCTGCGCCGGGAAGGGATTCTCAAGGCGGCCAAGAAGGCGACCCGCATTACCAAGGAAGGACTGGTGATGGAGGCCCACTCACCGGATGGGGCTGTCGCGGCGCTGGTTGAGGTGAATTGCGAGACCGACTTTGTCGCCCGGACGGATGATTTTAAAAACTTTTGTTTCGTGTTGGCGGAACAGGCGTTCAAGGGGCAGCCGGCCACATTGGAGGCTTTGAAAGAGGAAAAACTTGGTTCCGGGGAGCCCGGTTCCAAAAAAATTGCCGATCTCTTGACCGAGCTTGTCGCCCGCCTTGGTGAAAATATCTCTATCCGTCGTTATCAGCTCTTTCGCGCGAATGGTGGCAAGGAGAAGGTGGGGGTCTATGTCCACCCCGGGAACAAGATCGGTGTGATGGTCCGGATGGCAGGAGAGCCTTCCAAAATGGCCGGTATCCTTAAGGATATCTCCATGCATGTGGCAGCGATGCACCCGCTCTACCTCTCCGGTGAGCAGGTTCCGGCGGCGGTGGCTGAGCAGGAGAGGGGACGGTTGAAGGAATCCCCGGAACTGGTCTCTAAACCAGAGGCTATTGCTGAGAAAATTGTGGCAGGGAAGTACGCCCGGTTTTTGAGTGAGATCTGTCTCTTAGATCAGGTCTTCATCCGGGATATGACCGGGAAGGGGACGGTTCGGGAGACCCTGAAAAAGGTGGACCCCAGTCTCAAGATTCTGGAATTTGTCCGTTACCAGGTGGGGGAATCGGCATGACAAAACCCAAGGGTGAGTCACCCAAGGGTGGTTCACCCAAGTTTAAGAGGATCTTGCTCAAGCTCTCGGGCGAGGCTTTTGTGAAGAAGGCCTGTTTCGGCATTGAGCCGGACGTGATTGCCGGTGTTGCCGAAGAGATCCGGGAAGTCCACGATCTTGGGGTCGAAGTGGCCCTGGTGATCGGCGGCGGCAATATCTTCAGGGGTTCCAGGGAGACCTGGATCGACCGGGCGACGGCCGACTATATCGGAATGTTGGCTACCGTCATCAATGCCCTTATTCTCCAGAGCGCCCTTGAGAAGGAAAAGATTTTCACGCGTGTGTTGACAGCGATCCAAATGGAACAACTGGCGGAGCCGTATATCCGTCGTCGGGCGATTCGACACCTGGAAAAGGGAAGGGTTGTCATTTTTGGTGGGGGGACCGGTAATCCCTATTTTTCCACCGATACCGCCGCGGCCCTGCGTGCCATGGAAATCCACGCCGATGTCATCCTGAAAGGGACCAAGGTGGACGGGGTCTACAGCGCCGATCCGATGAAAGAAAAAGGGGCCACGAGGTTCAAGGAGCTTCCCTACATTGATGTCCTTCAAAAAAAGCTGGGGGTGATGGATGCGACGGCGATCTCCCTCTGCATGGATAACAGCCTGCCGATCATTGTTTTTGATCTCTTTCAGCGGGGCAATATCAAAAGGGTTGTTTTGGGAGAAAAAATCGGGACCCAAGTGAGGTGAACCAAGGTGACTAAAATCCTGTCCGACCTTAAGGTCAAAATGGCCAAAAGTCTGGAGTCGCTCCAGGTGGAGATGGGGAAGCTACGTACCGGCCGTGCCAGTGTGGCGATTTTAGACGAAATCCGGGTGGAGTGTTATGGAAGTGCGATGCCTTTAAATCAGGTGGCGACCCTTTCCGTGCCGGAGAGTCGGCTGATTACCATTTCCCCATGGGACAAGGGGTTGATCCAGGAGATTGAGAAGGCGATCATGAAGTCCGGCCTCGGTCTCCAGCCGGCCAACGATGGCAAACTGATCCGCCTCCCGATCCCGACCCTGACTGAAGAAAGACGGAAGGACCTGGTCAAGCTGGTCAAGAAGGGGGCTGAGGAATCCCGGGTCAGTCTCCGTAACCTCCGTCGTGAGGCGAACGAAACGCTCAAGAAGAATCAGAAGGAGGGGATTATCTCCGAAGACGACCTTCGTAAGGGGGAGACCGAGGTTCAGAAGATGACGGATGAGTTCATTGCCAGGGTCGATCAGACCGTTGCCCACAAGGAAAAAGAGATCATGGAGGTCTGATGGACCTCGATTTCAAAAAACTCCCCCAACATATCGCGATTATCATGGATGGGAACGGCCGTTGGGCCAAGAGGCGGGACCTTCCCCGGATTGAAGGCCACCGGCGCGGGGTCAATGCCGTTGACGAGATTGTCACCGACTGCCGCGAACTGGGGGTCCGGTATTTGACCCTTTATTCTTTTTCGATGGAAAACTGGGGCCGGCCGAGGGATGAGATCGAGGCCCTGATGGAACTTCTGAAAGAGTTTCTTATCGGCAAGCGCGAAAAGATGATCAAAAATGAAATCCGGTTTGAGACGATCGGCGACATCGCCCGTCTCCCCGATTTTATCCGGAGAGAAATCTCGATCACCAAAGAAGCGACGGCGTCGCTGAACAAGATGGTTTTGACCCTGGCCCTTTCTTACAGTGCCCGGGATGAAATTATCCGGGCGGTGAATGCCCTGATCAAGGAGAAAGGTTCGGGGAGGTTCAAGGACGATTTTATCTCGCAGGAACGGTTTGCCTCTTATCTGGATACACGGGAGATGCCTGATCCGGATCTTCTGATCCGAACGAGCGGGGAAAAGAGGATCAGCAATTTCCTGCTCTGGCAGACCGCTTACACGGAACTCTATTTTTCGGATGTTTTATGGCCTGATTTTAACCGTGAAGAACTCCGACGGATCCTTGAGGTCTACCAGACGAGAGAAAGGCGGTTCGGCAAGACCTCCGAGCAGGTGGGAGAGGCCTGATGCTTTTCAAAAGGATTGTGAGTTTTGTGATCGGGGCGCCGGTTCTGCTGGCCACCCTTTTCTATCCTGAACCGGTTCTCTTCAAGGTTTTGGTTGGCCTCTCTTCTCTTTTCGCCCTGAACGAATTTTATACAATGACTTTTGCCGTACGCAGCAAGAGGTTTTTTGGACTGGTCTTGGGGGCCTTTTACGGTCTCACCGTTCTTTTTTCAGCCCGTGGGGAACTGTTTTTCATGGTCCCGGTGGCGTTGGTGATTGTCAGCTCCTTTGCCTACACCCTTCTCGAGGCCCAATCCCCCTCAGAACCGTTGGCCGAGAGTACCCACCAGGTGGCCCTCTACCTGTTGGGGACGTTTTATGTGACCGGTTTTACGCTCTACATTGGCTTGCTTCGAGAACTCCCGATGGGGATTTTTTGGGTTCTTGCGCTACTGGTCGGGACCTGGATGAATGACAGTTGTGCTTTTTTTGTCGGAAAGGGGATCGGCCGCCATAAATTGTCGCCGCGAGTCAGCCCCGGCAAGACCGTTGAGGGTTTTATCGGTGGTCTCCTGGGGACGGCCGCGGGGCTCTTTATCTTGAGAGGCCTGTTTCACGAACCGATTTCGTTTCAACAGACAATCCTTCTTGCGTTGATCATCGGATTTTTGGGGCCGGCCGGTGATCTGGCAGAGTCTCTCATCAAACGAAGTTACCAGGTCAAAGATTCCGGCAGTCTGATCCCCGGGCATGGCGGGGTATTAGACCGGATTGACGCCTTGATTTTTAACGCCCCATTTGTCTACACTCTGGCTCTTATATTAAAATGACCTCTAAACGTCTCGTCATTCTCGGCAGTACCGGCTCTATCGGCACGCAGGCGCTCGATTTTGTGGCGCGCCATCCGGACCGGTTTAAAGTGGCTGGGCTTGTGGCCGGCAAGAATTTAGGCCTTTTGAAAAAGCAGATTCATCTCTTTCATCCCCGCCTTGTTTCTGTTGCCGGAGAGAAAGAGGCCTTGTCCCTGCAAAAAGAAACAAAAGGGGTAGAGATTCTTTTTGGTCAGAAGGGGGCCTGTCAGGTCGCCTCGATGGAAGGGGTCGATCTGGTCCTTTCTGCAATCGTCGGGGCCGCCGGTCTTCTGCCGACTTATGAGGCTTTGAAGAAGGGACGTCCTGTGGCCTTGGCCAACAAGGAGAGTTTGGTCATTGCCGGTGAGGTAATGACCTCGATCGCACGGCAAAAAAAGGTTCCGATTTTCCCTGTCGACAGTGAGCACAGCGCCATTTTCCAATCGATGGTTGGTAATAACAAGGGAGACGTGAAGAGGATCATCCTGACCGCCTCCGGGGGTCCGTTCCTGAAGAAGAGCCGATCGGAGCTTGCCTCCGTGACCGTGGAAGAGGCGCTGAAACACCCCAACTGGAACATGGGGGCGAAGGTAACGATCGACAGCGCCACTTTGATGAACAAGGGGTTGGAGGTGATTGAGGCCTCCTGGCTCTTTGACCTGCCGCCGGAAAAGGTGGCGATTCATATCCACCCGCAAAGCATCGTTCACTCCATGGTGGAATACCGGGATGGTTCTGTGATGGCGCAGATGGGGGTGCCGGATATGCGGTGCGCGATCGGCTATGCCTTGTCTTACCCGGAACGGATCGAGACCGGCGTCGCCTCTCTCGATCTTTTGGCCCTTGAGAATTTGTCTTTTTACAAACCGGACCCCGTCCGGTTTCGTTGCCTGGATCTCGCCTATCAGGCGGCCAAGACGGGAGGCTCGTTGCCGGCGGTCCTTAATGCCGCCAATGAAATTGCCGTGGAAAAGTTTTTGAAGAAAGAGATCGGTTTCTTAGATATTGCGGACCTCATTGAAAAAACCCTCTCCCGTCACTCGGTATCCCCCGTCAGGACTCTCGATGATGTCCTGGAGGCGGATCGCTGGGCCAGAAAGGCGGCTTCTTAAATGATGACTATTGTCTATTTTATCATTTCCCTCGGGCTCCTTGTTTTTATCCACGAGTTTGGTCATTTCCTCGTGGCCAAGTTGTCGGGGATCCGTGTTGAAAAATTTTCCCTGGGCTTCGGACCGAAACTCATCAGTTTTCGAAAAGGGGAGACGGAGTACCTATTGTCTCTCTTACCCCTCGGTGGTTATGTCAAGCTGACCGGAGAGGACCCGGACTCCCCGGAGGCGTCGGCGGCCGATTCCTACAGCCAGAAATCGATTGCCCAAAGGCTTCGGGTGGTTGTCGCCGGGCCGTTTATGAATCTCCTCCTGGCCCTCTTCTTCATGCCGCTGGTTTTCATGATCGGCAAGATGGAGCCGATCTACCTGGACCAAAAACCGGTAGTGCTCGGGGTTTTGGCCGACTCCGCTGCGGCCAAGGCTGGTCTTCAAAAAGGGGACGAGTTTCTCCGAGTCAACGGCAGGGGTTATTCCCGGTGGCGTGATCTGCTGGATTACATCCTTTTGCATCCCGAAGAGGAGGTTGTTGTTGATATTCAACGTGCCGGCGGGACCGTGCAGAAAAAAATTGTTATTGAATCACACCCCTCCAACAGAAGTGGCTTCCTGGGGGTGGAGCCCGGTCAGTTTGTCGGGAATGACCCGGTGGTGGATGAGGTCAGTCCTGATTCTCCGGCGGCAGAGGCCGGATTCCGAAAGGGGGATCGTGTCCTTTCGATTAATGGAAAGTCGGTGATGACCTGGACGGAGATGTCCCAGATTGTCTCCGCCTCGGAAGGAAGGCCGTTGGCAGTTGTGGTGGGACGGTCAGAAGGTCCGAAGGACCTTTCACTCACCCCTTTTCAGGATCAAGCCTCCAGGAAGTGGCTGATGGGGGTCAGGAAGGAGGCCTCGGCTTCCAGCGAAACGATGGTTCTCAAGAAGTACCCGATGGGTCAGGCGGTCGTGAAGGGGATGGAGGAGAACTGGAAGCTGACCAAACTGACCTTTGGCGTCCTCTACCGGCTTGTCTCGCTCAAACTTTCTTACAAGGCGCTGGGGGGACCGATCCGGATAGCCCAGGGGGCGGCGATGGCGGCGGAATCAGGGGTTGCCTATTTCCTCTATTTTATCGCTTTCTTAAGCCTTCAGCTGGCGGTGTTGAATATCCTGCCGATCCCGGTTTTGGACGGCGGGCATGTCTTGTACCTCTTTCTGGAGAAGGTCCGTCGCCGGCCGGTCTCGATGCGGGTTCGTTCCATTGCCGACCAGACCGGGATGGGGCTTCTGCTCCTTCTGATGTTTTTCGTCACCTTCAATGATATTGATGCGGTCTGGGGTCTGAAGAGTTTATTCGAGAAGGTCCGCGGGATTTTCTAATGAAAATCCTGGCCCTGGAGTCCGCTACCCTGACCGGCAGTGTTGCCCTTGTCGACGTAGGGGCGCAGGGCGGTGCGCCCTTACACGTTGAAAAAACCCTGGATGCCTCTCTCCAACACTCCGAGAAATTGTTGCCTGCCGTGATGGAGATTGTCGGTGATCGGTTGTCATCGATCGACCTATTCGCCGTTGATATCGGCCCTGGTTCCTTTACCGGCCTGCGCGTCGGGGTGGCGTTGATGAAAGGGTTGGCATTTGCGACCGGAAAACCGCTGGTCGGTGTTTCGTCACTGGAAGCATTGGCGATGAATGCTGTAGGGGCGCAATTAATTGCGCCCCTACATATCGTTCCGATGCTCGATGCCTATCGCGGTGAAGTGTATACGGCGGTCTATAATGTAGGGGCGGGGTTTCCCCGCCCGGGCGCGGTGACCGCGCCCCTACAACAGATTGAACCGGAACAGGCGACCCCACCGGAGAAATGGTTGAAATATCTTGTAGGGGTCGTTCGCGAACGACCCCTACAATTCATCGGCGATGGCGCTGTGAAATATCAGGATTTAATTCAAAAAATTGTAGGGGCGCGATTCATCGCGCCCGTCAACGATCACCAGATCCATGCTACTAATGTCGCCTTTTTGGCAAAAAAAACAGGGGCGGTGGATCTACCGCCCCTGCATGAATTAAAACCGAGATACTTGAGACCTGGCGTTTGACTTAAGGCGTACAACTACTCGAGACCTCAAAGACAAGGTAGTGCAAGACCCTTTCCTGCGGCCAGAAGCCGGTTGTTGGGCAACTGTGGGAGTTGTGGTAAGAACTGTAGAGGAGACACCCGCCGCTGGAACCAACCTTGCGGCTGGCGGTCAGGGGACGACTGTCCCCGTTGGTGGTGTCGGTGGCGCCGGAAAACTTCACCTTTCCGGTGATCCAGACAAAGGTATCGGCATCATACGCCGCCTTCATCACCCCCCACCCGGAGAGGAAGTCGCCGATCCGGATCGTTCCGTCACTGTTGAGATTTTGACTCCCGGAATTTCCGTTGGCCGTTGTTGTGCAGGCGCTTGAGTTGGGTGATGTCGTGCTGTTGATCGTGTTGGTCTTGATGGACGAACCGGAGACCCAGGATTTCATCGCGGCGTTGTTGAGGGTGGCGTCCGACTTGATGCCGGAGGTCCCGTCCTGAGCGGCATCCTCTGTTTCGGCCGTCGTTGAACTGCCGTCACCGCCATCCTGAAAGTCCATAAAGCCGGGGAAGGTCTGCTCAACGAAGTCGTAGGCCAGGTCGGTGGCATACATCTTCCCGCCGGCATTGACGTAATCCTTGATGTTACTGACGACGGAGCTGTTCATCAGTTTGGTTTTGAGGTATTTATGATATTCCGCATGGGAGAGCTTGGGTGAATCACCCTTGGCGGTCAGCGCCGGTGATTCGGAGGAAGAAGGGGAAACATCTTCATTAGAACCGCAGTTGATGAAGATAATGTCGTATTTTTTCATCTCCGTCAGGCTCCCGAAGAGGGCGGAGCTGGCCTTGTATTTTGTCGTATCCGTGTAACCGCTATAATCCCGGCTTCCACCACCGCGGAAGATGGTGAACTTCTCCGTCCCGATCTTGAGAACCCCTGTCGATGTCTCAAGCTCTCCGAGGCCCAGCTTGGCCAGGGTGTTTTCGATCTCATCGTAGGCGCCGGTCACGACGGCGATGGCGAGGTTCTTGTCCGTTGCGACTTTGAATTTATCAGCGAGTGTACAAACCCCGCTGGTCGTGTTACTGGCGCAATCCAGGGTCTGCTCGCCTGTAAAAGTCCCCTTCTTGAATTTGAGCTTTGTAGAACCGCAGGTCGAGGGGTCCCCGGGGGTCAGCGTGAATTTACCGTTCTCGTCGGTACAGACCGAGCCGCAGGAGGTTTCCGACGGCTCCTCGCAGGTGGCGCTGGCAGACTTGCTGACGATGGCGCTCAGACTGGAACTCTCCGAGGAGTCCTCCGTCGGGATATAAACGACCGCCCCGGAGATCGGGTCAGTCCCGTTGGCGGCATAGACGGTCCCTTCAACCGATGTGGCGTCTCCCAGGCCGCCGCTACTGCTACTCCCCCCTCCACCGCAACTGCTGAACTGTGTCGTGAGAAGGGCCATCAGGCCAAAAACAAACAACTTTCCTGCGGTGAGCTGTTTCTTCATAAGATTATCCCCCTTTTGATCGGGCCAATATCTCACGGTTCGGAGAGAAGATCAACACGATTTTTGAAAAACCGTATCCTGGTCGAACCGCTTGACAAATCGTGCCATTTCCCTCAGCCTCAAAGGCTCCAATGAAAATGACCGGGGCCCAGATTTTTATCAAAACGATGGAAGACCTTGGGGTCGAGTACCTCTTTGGCTATCCGGGCGGGGTTGTCCTCTACCTTTACGACGAACTGTACCAACAGAAAAAATTGAAACACATCCTTGTCCGCCACGAACAGGGGGCGACCCATATGGCGGATGGTTACGCCCGGGTGACCGGCAAGCCGGGGGTGGTTTTAGTAACCTCAGGACCAGGGGCGACCAATACGGTGACCGGCCTTGCGACCGCGATGATGGATTCGATCCCGATGGTTTGTATCACCGGTCAGGTCCCGGTCCATCTGATCGGGAATGACGCCTTTCAGGAGGCGGATATTGTCGGGATCACCCGTCCCTGCACCAAGCACAATTATCTGGTGAAAGAGGTGAACGACCTGGAAAGGATCTTGAGGCAGGCGTTTTATATTGCGACGACCGGCCGGCCGGGACCGGTATTGGTGGATATCCCCAAGGATGTGACGACCGCCACGGGAGAGTATCAGGGGACGAGGAAGGTGGAACTGCGCGGCTACAAACCGCCGGTCCCCCCGAAACCGGAGAATCTGGAGAAGGCGCTCGAACTGATCTATGCCTCCCGAAAGCCGGTCCTTTATATGGGGGGAGGAGTCGTGGCGGCCGGTGCGGGTGACGGGGTCCGCCAGTTTGCCGAAAAATTGGGTTTGCCGGTCGGGATTACCCTGATGGGTTTGGGCGGTTTTCCCGGGAATCATTCACAGTCCCTCGGGATGATCGGGATGCATGGCGGTTACTGGGCCAATATGGCGTTAAACTCCGCGGACCTTTTGGTCGCCCTTGGCCCCCGGTTTGATGACCGGGTGACCGGTGACGTCAAAAAGTTTTCCGTCAAATCCAAAAAAATCCACCTCGACATCGATGCCACCTCCATCGGTAAAAACGTGAATGTCGATCTCCCCTTGATCGGTGATGCCAAAGAGGTCTTGGGCCGATTGAACGACTTGGTCGACAAGGATCCGGCGAGGGCCAAAAAATATCGTGAAATGATCAAACCATGGCATGACCAGATCCGGGAGTGGAAGGAAAAACACCCGATCTATTATGACCAGGATTTCAGCAAACTCCTCCGACCTCAGTATGTCATCCAGAAGATCTATGATGTGACGGAGGGGGAGGCGATTATCACGACCGATGTCGGCCAGCACCAGATGTGGGCGGCCCAGATTTTTCAATTTAACAAGCCACGCCATTGGTGCACGTCGGGAGGGTTGGGGACGATGGGGTACGGCTTTCCAGCGGCGATCGGCGCTCAGCTGGCCCACCCCAAAGAGACGGTTTTCTGCATCTCCGGCGATGGCAGTATCCAGATGAACATCCAGGAGATGGCGACAGCGGTCCAGTACAAACTCCCTGTCAAGACGGCGATCATCAACAATCGTTGTTTGGGGATGGTCCGCCAGTGGCAACAGTTTTTTTATGAGCGGCGGTATTCGGAGTCAGAAATGACAATACTGCCTGATTTTGTCAAACTGGCCGAGGCCTACGGCGCCGTCGGTTTTGCCACCAACAAGCCCTCCGAGGTGGAGCCGATCCTGAAGGAATCGCTCAAGGTAAAAGGTCCTGTGTTGATTGATTTTCAGGTGATTCAAGAGGAGAACGTCCTCCCGATGGTCCCGGCCGGGAAGGGACTCGATGAGATGTTGTTGGCGTAGAAAAATGAAACACACGATTTCCATCCTTGTTGAAAATGAATTCGGCGTCCTGGCCCGAATTGCGAATCTTTTTGCGGCAAAGGGGTATAATATTGACAGCCTCTCAGTGGCACCGACCGCTGACCCGACGCTCTCCCAGATGACGATCGTTACCCACGGGACTGATTCGGTGATCGAGCAGATCCTGAAACAATTAAATAAGCTCATTAACGTCATCAAGGTCGAGAGTCTGAAAGAAGGGGGAGTTTGAAAATGACTATTGCCAAGGAAGGATTCCCCTTTATTGGTGGGGGAGCCTTGCTCACGATTTTTTCCTTTGGACTGATCCATTGGGGTTTGGGCCTCGTTTTTCTCGCACCCACCCTTTTTGCCCTTTTTTTCTTTCGAAACCCGGCAAGGGTTATCCCTCAGGAGCCGGGACTGATTGTCTCACCGGCTGATGGCAAAATCCTGGCGGTGGCAGAGGTGGACGAGACAAGGTACCTCCAGGAGCGGAGGAGAAAGATCAGCATCTTCATGTCCCCGCTGAATGTTCATGTTAATCGGTCACCCCTTGCCGGCAGGGTCAGGGATCTCCATTACAGCCCGGGGAAATACCTGATGGCCTTTCATGAAAAGTCATCCTTGGAAAACGAACAGAACGCCATCATTGTGGATGGTGAAAAATCGGCATCGGTTCTTTTTATCCAGATTGCCGGTTTTATCGCCCGGAGGATCGTTTGTTATCTTAAAAAAGGGGACCCTGTGGAAAGAGGGGCCCTTTGCGGCCTCATCCGTTTTGGTTCGCGTGTGGATGTTTATCTCCCCCTCTCGATTGCTGTTACCGTGAAAGTGGGTGACCGGGTCAGGGGAGGGGAGACTATTTTAGGGAGGGTTCCATGAGACGGCCAGCTCAGTTGCAAAAAGGGGTTTACCTCTTGCCTAATCTTTGTACCACCGCGAGTCTCTTCTGCGGCTTCTATTCCGTTGTTAAATCACTCTCCGGCGATTTTTTCCACGCCACCTGGGCGATCCTTGTCGCTGGCCTCCTGGATTTTCTGGACGGGCGGATTGCCCGGCTGACAAAAACTCAGAGTGCCTTTGGAATCCAGTACGATTCCCTGGTCGATCTGGTCTCCTTCGGTTTTGCGCCGGGGTTGTTGGTCTATACCTGGAGCCTCTATCAATTCAAGAGGGTCGGTTGGCTGGCCGCTTTTCTTTTTGTGGCGTGCGGGGCGCTTAGGCTCGCTCGCTTCAATGTCCAGACCGGCACCATGGAAAAAAGATATTTTCAGGGACTCCCGATCCCGTCAGCCGCCTATACCCTTGTGGGGCTGGTCCTTTTTTACCAGTTCCTCTATGGAGAGGTGGAGGTGAGAGGCTGGTTTCCCCTTTTTCTCACGATCACTCTGGCCCTCCTGATGGTCAGCAAGGTTCGTTACCGGAGTTTCAAGGATATCGACTGGGGAAGCCGCCAGTCCTTTTATTATCTGGTCTTTGGTCTGGCCCTGCTCACGCTGGTGGCACTGGCGCCGGATATTGTCATCTTTTTTGGGGGGATAGTCTTTGCCTCCTCCGGTCCTGTCCTTGAAATTTTAAATCTGAGGAAAAAGGTTGCGGAAGCAGAACAACGGCGGAAGGGAAAAGCCCGGCGTTTTCAGGTTCTGTCGCTTGAGGAAAAACATGACGGAACGGGTTAAGATCTTTGACACCACCCTCCGGGATGGGGAGCAATCCCCCGGGTATTCGATGGACCTGGCGGAAAAGGTGAGAATGGCAGAACAACTCGCCCGGTTGAATGTTGATGTCATTGAGGCCGGTTTTCCGGTCGCCTCGCGCGGCGATTTTGAAGCGGTTAAAGGAGTGGCCGAGAAGGTAAAGGGTGGGGTGGTGGTTGCCGGTCTTTCGCGTGCGAACGCGAAGGATATTGATGTCTGCTGGGAGGCGGTTCGGTCAGCCGTTCAGCCGCGGATTCATACCTTTATTGCGACCTCGGATATTCACCTTCAATACAAACTGCGAAAATCCCGGGAACAGGTTTTGGAAGAGGCGGTCGCGGCGGTTCGCTATGCCAGGAAGTACACGCCTGATGTCGAGTTTTCTGCGGAGGATGCGACACGGAGCGACCCTGATTATTTGGCCCAAGTGATTCAAGCGGTGATTGCGGCCGGGGCGACCACCGTGAATATTCCGGACACCGTCGGTTACACCATCCCTTCTGAATACGCCCGTCTGATCGCCCATCTCAAAAAAGAGGTTCCCGACATCCACAAGGCGGTCATCAGTGTCCATTGTCACAACGATCTGGGGCTGGCTGTCGCCAATTCTTTGGTGGCCGTGGAACAGGGGGCGCGTCAAGTGGAGTGCACCATTAACGGTATTGGGGAGAGGGCGGGCAACGCCTCGTTGGAAGAGATTGTGATGGCCTTCAAGGTGCGCGAAGAAAAACTCGGTCTGGTTACCCGCATCGTGACGGAGCAGATCGTTCCCTCCAGTCGTCTGCTGACGCACATCACCGGCGTGGGGGTTCAGCCGAACAAGGCGATCGTCGGGGCGAATGCGTTTGCCCACGAGTCGGGGATCCACCAGGACGGCCTGCTCAAATCGGAGCTGACCTATTCGATCATGACGCCGGCCCAGGTTGGTCTGACCCGACACCAGTATGTTTTGGGCAAGCATTCCGGCCGTCATGCCCTGCGCAAGCAGCTGGAACAGATGGGACACAAACCCTCCGAAGAGGATCTGGGTAAAATTTTCGTTCGGTTCAAGGAACTGGCGGACAAAAAGAAGCAGGTCTTTGATGAGGACCTGGAGGTGTTGGTGGCTGGTCTCCTTTCTCAGGGACCGGAGAAATTTCATCTGCAGGATGTCATCTTTCAAAGTGGCACGAAAAAAACACCGAAGGCTTATGTGACTCTCCATATCGAGGGAAAGAAGAAAAAAGCCAGTGAAACTGGCTCAGGCCCGGTGGACGCGATTTTCAAGGCGATCCAGAAACTGGCCGGTTTTAAAGGGGCCCTCTCCAAGTTTAGCATCAACGCGATTACCGGCGGGATGGATGCGCAAGGAGAAGTCATGGTGGCGATTACGGAGGAAGGGGGGAGGACGGTCCGCGGGACCGGATCGCATACCGATATTGTCATCGCCTCGGCCCTCGCCTATGTGAACGCCCTGAACCGGTTGGAGTTGTTTAAGAAATTACCTAAAGGGCCCAAACAGGGGGTTTGATGAAGGGGAGTTGTTTTTCCTGCGGCCGGGAAATTGAGTCCAGTGACCGGATTGGCCGTTCAGAATCATGCCCTGGTTGTCATGCGGATCTTCACTGTTGCCGGAATTGCGAGTTTTATGACCCCTCCGCCTACAACGAATGCCATGAACCGGTGGCGGAGAGGGTTTTGGACAAGGAGAGGTCGAATTTTTGCGACTGTTTTAAATTAAAATGACCTACAACATTCTTATTCTCCCTGGTGATGGCATTGGCCCCGAAGTTGTCGGGGAGGCGGTGGCAACGCTCAAACAGGTGGCGTCTTTAAAGGGGTCCGCCTCAGGCGGACCCCTACCGGAATTTGTTTTTGAAGAGGCGTTGGTCGGTGGTGCCGCGATTGAGGCAACCGGCGTACCGATTACCGGAAAGACCCTCGATCTGGCCAAAAAGAGCGATGCCGTTTTGTTGGGAGCGGTCGGGGGACCTGCCTGGGACAATCTCCCCCACGACAAGAGACCGGAACAGGCGCTTCTGAAACTGAGGAGTTACCTCGGGCTTTATGCCAATCTCCGCCCGGTGAAGGTTTATACACCGCTCGTCAAGGCCTCGACCCTCAAAGAAGATGTCGTTCTCGGGACCGATATCCTCGTTGTTCGGGAACTGACCGGTGGGATCTATTTTGGTGAACCTCGCGGCAAGGAAGCAAAAAAAGGGTACAATACGGAAATTTATAGCACGGAGGAGGTGGAAAGAATCGCCTACCGTGCCTTTGAGGCGGCGTTGAAGCGGCGTAAAAAAGTCACCTCGGTCGATAAGGCGAACATTCTGGAGTCTTCCATCCTCTGGCGTGAGGTGGTGACGGAGGTTCACAAGGAGTTTCCCGAGGTGGAACTCTCCCATCTGTATGTCGATAACTGTGCCATGCAACTCATCAGAAATCCCCGCCAGTTTGATGTCATCGTGACGACGAACCTGTTCGGCGATATCCTGTCGGACGAGGCCTCCATGCTGACCGGATCGATCGGGATGTTGCCTTCAGCCTCCGTTGGAGGATTCAGGAACAAGGCCGGCCGCCCTTCCGGCCTGTATGAACCGATTCATGGATCGGCCCCGGATATTGCCGGCAAGGGGATCGCGAATCCGATGGCCACTATCCTTTCGATCGCCATGATGCTGGAGTACTCTTTCGGCCTTTCAGAGGCGGCTGGAAAAGTGGAAAAAGCGGTTGAAAATGTCCTCCATCAGGGGTATCGAACGGCGGATATTTTTGAGGACGGAAAGAAACAGGTGGGGACTCAGGCGATGGGAGAATTAATCCGTCGGGAACTGGAGAAGGGATGAAGAAGGAAAAATACAACATTGCGATTATCGGGGCAACCGGTGTGGTCGGCCGGGAGATGGTCGAAATCCTGGGACAAAGGAAATTCCCTGTGGGGGAATTGCGCCTCTTGGCCTCGGAGCGGTCGGTTGGCCAGGAGATCGGATGGAAGGGAAAACAGATCAAGGTCCGTCTGGCGGAGGAAAAGGAGTTTATCGGGATGGACCTCGTGATGGGAGATACGCCGTCGGAGGTCTCCCGAAAATTTGTCCCGATGGCGGTCAAAAAAGGGGCCATCGCCATTGATTGTTCCAGCGCCTACCGCGCCGATCCGAAGATCCCGCTCATTGTCCCTGAGGTGAACGCCCATGCGATCGCGCGTCACCAAGGGATCATCGCCGGTCCCAACTGTTCGGCGATTCCCGTGGCAGTCGCGGCCAAACCGATCCATGAACGGTATGGAATCAAAAGGATGGTGATTGCCACCTACCAATCGGCCTCCGGTGCCGGCAAGGGGGGAACGGACGAGTTGGCCGAGCAGACCCGTGCCCTGTTTAATCAGGAAGAGGTGGTGATCAAGACGTTCCCGCACCGGCTCGCCTTCAATGTGATTCCCCAGATCGATTCGTTCCTGCCCAACGGTTACACCAAGGAAGAGTCGAAGATCATGGAGGAGCTTCGAAAGATGCTAGAACTGCCGAATCTCGGTCTTGCGGTGACGGCGGTGCGCGTCCCGGTCTTTTGTGGTCATTCAGCGGCGGTGGCGATCGAGACAGAAAAAAAGATCAATGCCGAAGAGGTGCGTCGTCTCCTGAAAGAGTCGCCGGGGATTATTGTGCAAGACAACCCGTCCAAAAAGGAATACCCGCTCCCCTCTCAGGTGGCAGGGACTGATGCTGTCTATGTCGGCCGGATCCGTCAGGACGATTCTGTTCCAAACGGGATTGTCTTGTGGGCGGTTGCCGACAACCTCCGCAAAGGGGCCTCCCTCAACGCGGTCCAGATTGCCGAGATCCTCATTCAAAAATATTTGTAATTTGGTGGGACATAGGTAGAATGGGCCCGCCTTCATGAATCGGACCCTTCTCTTTTTCTCCATTATTTCCCTTTTTGCCGCGGCTGTTTTCGCCTTTCCCAATAGGGAAAAGGCGGCCCTCAATCTTGTCTCGGCACAGGGTGCCTCGCTCCTTGTCTCCGAGGATGACCGGTATCTGTATGTCGGGTTTACCAGTGCCATCAAGAGGATCGATACCGAGACCTGGTTGTTGACCGGTGATCAGGTTCCCGATCTGACGGAGAGTAAAGAGAAAGAGGCCGATCTTGCCGGCAACCTCAAGGGGCTGGCCCTGAGGGGGGGGTTCCTCTTTGCGAGCCAGGATGACGGGGATCTGGTCAAGGTGGACCTCTCGAAGATTGGTGACAAGCCGGTGGTCTACCCGGTCGGTCAGGGGGAGCTGGGGCCTCTGGTGGCCGATCCGGAGACCGGTGGCGAAGATGGCAAGGTTTATGTCGCCGACAAGACGGGAAACAAGATCCAGGTTTTTGATATCAGCGCGGGCAAGGCGACGGCGGTAGAACTCAAAGATTCGCAGAACAAGCCGGTTTCTCCCGTAGCGATCGCCTTTGTCCCGTTCCCGACAACCGCCGGAGAGGGGGGGGAGGCCGACAAGATTTTTGTGACCAGCAACGAGGGACTGGTCTTTGTGATCGGGGAAGGGGGAACCACACCGGCCCTGATTGATGTCGATTTTGCCCATCGCGACGATCTCTCTTCAATCGCGGTGACTCCGGACGGAAACTTTGTCCTGGTGACCAACAGCTCCGATGCCACAGTGCACGTGATCAGCACCTTGACCAACAATCTGGTGGATACAGACGGGAATGCTGCTAACGGGATCACGCCGATCTCCCTGGCCAAAAACGGGTCGCCTGTCGGGGTTGCCGTGGCTTCGGTTTCCAACCCTGAGGATACCTACGCCTTTGTGACAGGGACCAATGGTGTTTCAGTCATTGATCTTGATCTGAGCGGGACCACCTTTGTGAAGGCTGTTGTCACCGACAGGAACGATCAGGGGGCGAGTGACACCGAGGATGACCCCTTGGCTGTTTCGTCAACCCCGGGGCCTGTTGTTGCCAGTTCCGATGGCTACGTTTACACCTCCAACATCAACGGATCAATTTCGGTCATTACCGAAAAACCGTTTCTCACCATCGCCAAGGCGACGATTCTGGATTCCGCCGGGGCGGAAACCGACAAGCTCAAAAGGGGAGGGAGTTTTACGCTGACCTTTTCATCGAGCGATACCGGCAATTATTCTATCAAGGTGGGGGGAAACAGATCAGGAAACGGGACAGAAATCGTCACCGGTACGGTGGACACGGCGGCGACCGATCTGACAACGGCTTCGATCCCGTATGACGCCAATTCGTCAAAATTTGCGGAAGGGGTCAACCGGGTTTTTGTCTTTCAGGCCGGTTCGGGCAACAAATCGGGGTGGGACGGGATCGATATGACCGTGGATACCCCTCCTGCGGTGGTTACCATAACCGGTGTCGATTTTGGGAACGAGAGTATTTACGTCAAATTTACGAGGCTTGATCTGGCGGACATGGATCATTACAACATCACTGTGGACCGTGACCCTGCGGTTGTTTTGACCAAGACCGACGTGGCCTCGGCTGTTTCTCAACCGTCTAGCGGGGATGTTTCGGAAAAGATCCAGTACCTGACTAACGGCGTTGTTTATTACGCGGCTGTCGAAGGGGTGGACAAGGCGGGGAATGTCGGGGCTCGGACCAATACCCTGGCCGATGGGACCCTCGCCTTTAATACCCCGGAGGAGACAGTCGGGCTTGCCGGGGCGAGCGGGGAGGACGGGGGATGCGCATTAATACCCGAATAAAACGGTTTTTGTTTTTTTCCCTCTTCTTTTTTCCGCTTGTCCTCCATGCCGAAGAACGGACCCCCCAGTGGTTTTCCCTGGAGCTGAAAGGGGGGTTCTGGCTCCCGCAGGACAAGACGACAGACTCGCTACTGGGGCTCTGTTGTCATGGGACGATCGGGACGGAGTTCGGATTCTTGTGGCAATCCAAATTCGGGGCTGAAATCGGCGTCGGTTTTCTCAAAGATGGCGGCCATGCCCTTGGGAAGGGCAGCGGTCGTGTTTCCGGCGACACCTTTGATCTTCTTTTGCTCCCGATGAAGAACAATTTCACCTTCCGCGCCGATTTTCAGGAGAACCAGATCGTCGTTCCCTACGTGAAGAGTGGTTTTGATTACGTCTATTATCGCGAGAACCTGGAGGGAAAGGTCACCCAGGGGCTCAAGACCGGTTATCACGGGACGGCGGGGGTCCAGTTCCTGATGGAGTTTGCGGAATCGCTGACCCATGAGATGGAGCAGGAGATGGGGATTAACGACCTTTACCTGACCCTGGAGGGACAGTTTGCCAAGGTGGATAGTTTCGGCAAAACGGGGCTGGATCTTTCCGGCTGGACCTTACAGGCGGGACTCCTCTTTGAATTTTAATGTACGGGCGGCCCCATGTGGCCGCCCTGGGCAGACACGTAGGTCTGCCCCTACAACCAATGGAAAAAACATTCAGGATGATTCTGGAATACGATGGCACCGACTTCAACGGCTGGCAGTCCCAGGCCAGGGGGCGGACCGTCCAGCAGGTTCTGGAGAAAGGGTTGCATCGGCTCCTCCGGCAAAAAATAAAGGTGGTCGGGGCCAGCCGGACCGATTCCGGGGTTCATGCCTTGGGACAGGTGGCGCATTTCAAGGTCAATTGGAGCGGGTCCTGTCTCGGGTTCCGCCCAGCCGTGCTCACCCGTTCCGCTCGGCTGGGCGCCCGACCCTCGCCACCCGCTCCAATGTCTCGCCTCCGCCACTCCCTCAACGCCGTCTTGCCCGACGACGTTGTCGTCAGACAGATTGAAGAAATGGGGGCTTCTTTTCACGCCATCCGGTTGGCCAGGGAAAAGACCTATCTCTACCGGATCTGGAACCACTGGTCTCGCCCGGTCCTGGAAAAGGATTTTGTCTGGCATGTTCGAGAACCTCTGGATTCACGGGCGATGAGGAAGGGGGCAAGGTATTTGGTTGGGCGGCATGATTTCTCGGCATTTAAAGGAAGGAACAGCGAAACCAAAACAAAAGTGAGAACAATTTATAAAATTAAAATATCCCCTTCCCTGATTCAAATCACCGGCAACGGTTTTTTAAAATATATGGTTCGCAATATTGTCGGGACTTTGGTAGAGGTAGGAAAGGGGAGGCGGTTGCCAGCCGAGGTGGGCAAAATTTTGTCGTCGAAGGATCGCAGAAAAGCGGGGATGACTGCTCCCGCCCACGGGCTATTTTTGAAGGAGGTGGTTTACTGATGGAGCTGGCAGGGAAAAGGGTATTTATTTTAGGACTCGACCAAGGGGTTGTTTCTGCGGCTCAGTTCCTGACGGATCAGAAAGTTCGTGTGACTGTTTTTGCCAGAACGCCGCGTAGCATCCATGAAAAGGTCCTCGCTTCGTTAAAAAAGATCTCTTGCGATGTCCAATGGGGAGAGGTGGAGGAAAAGAGATTGTGTGAGGCGGGTCTCTTGGTTGCCGCCCCCGGTTATCGGTTTTACCGCTGGCCGCTTTCATTGGCCCGCCGCAAGGGAGTTCCGATCTGCAGTCTTTTGGAACTGGCCGGCTCCTTTTACAAAAAACCGGTGATTGCCGTGACCGGTTCGAATGGAAAAACAAGCACCATTGTCCTTTTACAGGCCTTTCTTAAAAAAGGGGGGGTCTCCCATGCCGTGGCGGGGGGTAGCTTTGCCTCTTATTTTGATCTTCTGCAGGAAAAGGGGAATGTTGATTATTTTGTTCTGGAAACGGGGAGTTTTGAACTGGAAGGGACGCAGAAGTTCCATCCCTGGATTGCCGTTTTTCTGAATGTCGGCGCCGAACACCGGGACCGGCACGGGACGCTGAAAAAATACCTGGAGGCCAAAGGGAAAATTTTTGCCAATCAGCAAAAAGGGGATTTTATTGTCTACCGCCATGACAGCAAGCTGATTGCCGCCATGCTTTCGGAGAAAAAGGCGGTTGTGACGACGGTCCCTTTTTGTTCGTCAAAAAAGATTTCACCCGGAATTTATCGGGATGGAAAGAAGTTGGTTTATGGTGACAAGGGGAAAGAGGAATCGTATTCACTCGAAGATTTTCAGCTGAAAGGGGTTCATAATATTGAAAACCTGATGGCGGCGATTGTGGTTGCCCGTCTCTGCGGCGTTTCCGCCGGCACGATCCGGGAGACGATCGGTGATCTCCGGTGGTTGCCGCATCGGCTGGAAAGGACGGATGAGATCCAGGGGGTCACCTTTTACAACGACGCCAAATCGACCAATACGGTGGCTACTGCCTGGGCGTTGGGGAGTTTTACCGACAAAGTCATTCTGATCATGGGGGGGCGTTGGCGGGGTGGCTCCGATCTGGAGGGGTTAACTCCATTCATTCGGAGCAAGGTTAAGATTCTTGTCATTATTGGTTCGAATCGGATGGTTTTTCACAAAAATCTGGGGGATCTGGTCCCTACCTTTGTCGTTCCTAAAATAGCCGATGCGGTTGAACTGGCCTACAAGAAGGCGATAACGGGAGATACCGTTCTTTTCTCCCCGGCGGCCCCCACCGAATTTTCGGTTCATCCGGACTTCAGGGCGCGGGGGGAAGATTTCAAAAAGGCGGTCAATTCTCTCAAGGAATCACTGGTCAAGAAGCGTCTGCGGAGTTCCAGGCAGGAAAGGGTCTAAACGTTAGCCACTTCCTCAGTGGGGTAATCCAGTTTTTTGGCAAAATCGATCTGGTCATCCTTGCCGTCACGGGCATCGTCGTTGATCGGCATCGCCCCCGGATTGATAAACTGGTCGTCGCTGGTCTCAACATATTTGATTGTCTCACTCTCATCCTGGCTGTGGTCCAGGTAGCGTGTCCCCGCCCGTTGTAGCTCAAAATTTGGGTCCTCCCAGGTGAGGGAGCCATCTTCCCTGTTGTAGATATCGAATGTTTGCCCGTTAAACGAGATCAGATCGGCACTCCAGTAGTCCTTGTTGGCATTGCCGTCCCGACCACTTCCGCCAGGAAGATCGGCATCGGCTGTCCTGACGTTGGCGCCCGGATAGAGGGTCTTCAGGTAGTCGATGACGGTATCACGGATATCTTGCATCGCCTCCTGTCTTCGATTCGAATTATTATCCTTTCGGTTGATATGGTCCATGGCATCTTCGAAGAGGGCCTTTTCCAGATTGTGCTGGGCCAATTCGGAACTGTCGGCAATGCGCGTTGCATAATCTTCGATTTCGGTCTGGATCTCCTCCATGTCTCCTTCGTAGGCGCCCTTGGCCGCTTGGTCCTTGCCAACGGCCCCCTCTATTTTGGGAGAGTTGCTTTCGGCATCGATGGCCGCAATAAAATCGAGAACCTTCTGATTGGGTGTGGCGGGAAGTTCTCCACGAGGGTCAAGACCCGCCTGCTCCGCAAGTCCGGCGATTGTCTCCTCATCCAATCCTGTCTTTTGCGCCATCGCACCGACCCAGTCGGAATAATAGCTGTTGTTGAAGACCCGTTCCTCGATGGTTTGAAGCTCTGTGACCAGATCCGAGATCCGATCGGGGGCCGATTCGGCCAGCCCGACCAACCGGTCGACATCCGCTTTGAGCTCGTTCTTCATCTCATCCGACATCTCGGAGGTGTCAATACGGCCTTTGATCTCTTCCGCCCTCGCCCGAAACTCTTCCGGCGTATCGATATTCTCGTCACTCGCTACTTCTTCCGCTTCGTCGGCCGCGGCCGCGGTCCTTTCGGCCTCCCGTTCAGCCCGTTCGATCTGAAGACTGATTCTCGCCTTTTCCCTTTCAAGGGAGCTGGCTTCATTCTGGAATTCAGAAAGGCGGGCCTCAATCTGTCGCATCAGCTCTTCCCCCTGGGCCCGTTGGGAACTGGCGGGATCCAAACTATCCAGAAATGCCTGAAGGTTCGCCTTGGTCTCGTTTAATCCTTGGAGTTCAATGTCAATCTCACCGAGCCGGTAATCGATCTCTTCAATTCGCGCGTAGAGGGCATCCAGTTCTTCTGAAGTGGCCGGGGCACCGGCAGTCTCACCGGCTTCCCCATCCTCTTCCGGAGGGGGAACATCACTCGACATCGCGGTGACGCTGACAGAGTTTCCAGTAGAACCTTCGATATAACCGGTCTGATCTGCGGCGATTTCAAGGTCATTGGAGACCTGCGGCCGGGACTCTTCCGTTTTCGGCCGGCTATTGGCGGTCTCGGCAGGCGGCGGTGTCGGACGGGACGAATTGTTGACTCGGATATTCATTTTATCATTCTCTCCCTATTATCGTTTTCTGAGAGCCCCCAAGTTGCTCTTCGAAAGGCCCTTATTGGGTTATCCCCGATAGGTTATTAAGCAAACGGTGTGCCAACTTTTTAGTTAATAAGTATATAATATTATTATACTTTTTAGATAGGGGAGAGGGGTTTTGGGGTTTGAAGACCCCGATTTGAGGGGTCATGTGGTGTGCAGGTTGGTTTTTAGCTGTTCAAAGACTTCCCCGTATCGCTGGATCCAGTTTTCTTCCGCGGGATCTTCCAGAAAGTGTCCGATATCCTTGAGAATCATTTTGGCATCGAAAGAGGCGACCTTTTCTTCCAGCGCCACTGATACTGCTTGGGAATCGACCAACTTTTTTTCTCTTAATCCCCTATTGAGATAATCCAAATCAAGCGGCGTTTTGCGGCCGAGGTACCAAATCAGGTCGTAATAATCCCGGCCGCGCGTGAAAGGTCTTTGCAAAATGGCCAGTACCTTGCCGGCAAACAGGGTGGGGAGTGTCTGTTTGAGAATGGGATAAATTTCGGAATACCGGTTGACAAAAAAGCTCTCCCGCCCCAGTTTTTTAAGATGCGGCGGGTGTGTATCGACCTCCAGTTTGATGTGGAGTTTTTGCTCCCTCCGGAACCCTTTCAGTTGAAGCCCTTCCCCCAGGTCGGAAATTTTTAAAAAGCCCTTCTGCACCGTTTTTTCTTCTTTGGCCGTGGCACGGACTGAAAAACCGAGTAGTCCTGTCTCTCTTTCCAGCAGACGCATCAGATCGGGAAAACGGTAGTCTTTTGACGGCAGGTCGAGGCAGAAGTCGAGATCTTCCGAATAGCGTTTGAGGTCATAGCAGAGCCTGAGGCAGGTCCCCCCCATGAAGGAGAGGGCCGCCCCCTGTCTGGACTGGTAGATCATTTTGAGAATGAGGATTTGCAGATATTCCCTGGCGACATTGAGAATTTCATCTTCCGTTGCCAATTGACGCGAGGCCCTGAACGTCGCAATAATTTTTTTAAGTTTTTCCATGATTTTTTAAAAAGGCAATAAGTGCCTCCACTTTTTTAACGCCTGTTTTTTTCCCGTAACCCGCCAATTTTTTAAAATCAAGGTTTTCCAGATTTTGCCACCGCAGTTCATTAAAACAGTCCGGCGTAAGGGAGAGACGCCCGCTTTCCAGGTAGAAAAAATCGGCCACCGCTTTTTCCTTTTCGGCCATGAGCGTATCGGGGTCGAAGCCAAAAAAGAGCTTGGGCTGGATGTGCCGATAGATAAATTGGCCCAGCGGTGTTTTAAAACGGCGGGTTGTTTTGGGGGTCACCAGCGTCATGGCAAAGACGACATCGGGGATGAGACCATGAAAATGCAGGGCGCTCTCCAGGCTGATGTAGGCCGGTGCATAAAGGGCTCGTGCGGCCTCGGATTGTTCCAGAACGCGGTCCGGAAAGGCATAAATGCCCCTCTTCAGACGAAGGATCTGCCCGGCTTGGCTCCATTGATGGAGTTGCAGGCGCACGGTTGTGTCTTTTGTCACCCACGCCAGCCGCAAGGCCTCCGCCGTACGGAAAACCGCCTTGGGCATCTTTTTTTGAAATTCATTATATTTCATTTAATTATACTTTATTATAATCTAATGAAATTATAGTGCAAGGGAAATTTTTACAAAGGGTTGCTAAAAAAGTGGGTCCGTGTTACCGCAAAGTTAAAGTGGATCTCGCAGGAAAGAAAATTTTTGTACTCGGCCTCGAGGAACAGGCCCTCTCCCTGATTCGGTTTCTCGTTTCCCAAAAGGCCCATGTCACCGCCTTCGACAAGGTATCGGAAGCGGCCGCCCTTGAAAAAGTCCTTTAGGCCGCCGACCTTTATGGAACCACTCCCTTGTGGAAGGCGATCCTTGGCCATTTACGGGGGGGTTTTTCGTGAAAAAAAAGACGGGTCAGCTCCCCGCATGGGAGGAATTGCTCTCGGCACAAGCCGTTTTTCAATCTCGTTTTCCGGAATCCGTTCTTGTTGGCGGAACCGCCGCGGCGCTTCATGCCGGTCATCGCGTTTCGATGGATGCCGATCATGTTTTGCCCGATCTTAAAAAACGATTTGCCAAAATTTTGGCCCAAGTCGAAAAAGAAGCGGGTTGGAAAACAAGCCGGCATTTCGCCCGAAGAATTTAACAACCTCTGATTGTGTCCGGCTATAACTTCATGCCGACGGTCAACACCGCCCCGTTAAGGTTTGCCGTCGGGGCGAACCCTAGCGATAAGTTTCCGGTATCAACATCTTGATAAAGGCCTAATGTGCTGTTGGGATTATCGTGGATACTACCTGTTTCTTGTCCCCGAAGAAGTTGGATTTTTGCTTTGGCGGCATCAAGCTCGCTCTGTGAAGGGTAAACGAGGGCCCCGCTTATAAATGATCCTGCACTGGCAACGCTAAAGCTGGCACCCACGATTGGAATAGAAATGGGTGTTACGTCGTCACCAATCCAGTAGATCAGCAAAGCAGCAGCCGGTATGAGAAAGACTCCGCTTGCAACATAGAGAATCGTACCCGTTGTTTTGGCTCGCTCAAGTCCTGCGAGCTCTTGTTCAGCCTTGATAAGTTGAAGAGAAAATGTAAGCGACTGTCTACCGGAAGTAGCTTCGTCGTGCAAACCTGGGACGCTGTTCGTTTCAACGCAAGAACCTTCCTCACATACCCTTGTGCCCTTGCAATCCGTATCCTTAGTACATCCTTCTGCGGCTGCTAATCTTAAGCGAAACTCTGGAACTTCTGCTTCATGATTTGGGGGAACCCCCGCTGGAAAAAGGGTTGGTAAAGAAAGAGTAAGGGCCATATTTTGCCTCCTTTTTCAGCCTTCCTCGGCGGGGTTGATCAGAAGGTTGCGTAAAAAAGTTTAAAAAAGGGAATCTTTTGAACTTCAGGGGTGGAGGGGGGTTGGAAACAAGTCAATAAGTCAAGTCTGACCCCAAAGGTTTTTTACGTTTAAGAAGAAGGGGAGGGGATTTTTAAAGGGGGTCTTCTAGTGACTTAATCAGTTTCAAATTCATTGGTTGGGACGTTGTTATCCTCTGCCGTATCAGATAATTCACCAGCAAATTCACCGTCGCGTTCATGATCAATATCGACATCAATTGTATTCATATAGTGATCATCATCGACGATAGTGACAGGCTTTGAGTCCCCTCCCTCGACATCACCCCATGTATCTTCAGGAGTGTCCCATTCAGTATATTCGGTATACTTGGAAGTTGTTGGTTCGGCAAAGCGCAATTGGGCCTTGTCGTTGTGGACAACATCGTAGGTCTTGCCGTTAAATTCGATCAGGTCGGCGTTAATCCAATTTTTGTTGATATTTTCTGAGTCAAGGCTTCCCTTTTCGATAGTCGCTCCAGGGTAGAGTATCTTGAGCCCCTCAATAAGACTATCGCGGATCTGTTCTCTGCTTTCTATGTGCTCCTTATCTTTTTCAGTATTTCTTGAAATAACCCTTCCCGCCTCGCGAACCAGTCCTAGATCATAGGAATAGTCATCAGGATCGCTGGCAACATTGCCATTTTCTGATTGAATTCTGTCGTTAACACCATTTCGTTGGTCTTCTAATTCTCCGTTAAGCCGCTTGATGTCGGCCATCTCCGATTTAAACCCTTCTTTTAACTCAGCCAGGAAGAGGATCACTTTTTCAGTCGGAGGATTGGGAATATTTTTAAGGTCGATGTTCTGTTTTTGAGCCGCCTTCACGACTTCTTCGGGATCAACATCGGCCCACTCCGCCAGTTCCCTCGCCTTTTGGGGGAACTCTTTCGTGCCGTCATAATCCACTTTAACTTCGTCCAGCTTGCCGAGCAGTTCGTCCATTTTTTCAGGGTTCGGGTTTCTCCCCAGTTCGGCCAACAGAAGGTCCAGTTTACGGACCTTTTCCTCTTTCTCGTCATCAGAGAGGTTGGCATCGCCCTGGATTTCGGTCCTTAACTGGGCGATGTCTGCGGCGACGGTGGCGGCGGAAGGACCTTGGTCCTCCGTAGTTGCACCCTCTTCCCCGGCTGTTTCCGCTTCAAACGCAATATCCTCCATCCGTTCCTGGATCGCCGTCTGTCGGTCTTCCAGTTCCCGGATCTTGCCGTCCAGTTTGGCGGAGACCGCCTGGTAGACCGGGTTGTTGGAATCCAGACCGGCCGAGTCGAGACGATCCCGGAGCTGATGCAACTTATTCAATTCCTTTTCGACTTGTCTCTGTTCCTTTACCAGGCCTTTTTGTTCTTCATGCAAGGCCCGCGGGTCAGAAGGGGTCGGGTCGCTCCCCGGTTCCATCGGGGGGGGGAGGTCCCCGGGGGCCGAAACATCAAGACCATTGGCCCGCCCTGAAAGACGGTTGTTTAGGGAACCACTATCAACTCGAATCTGCCGACCGGCCACCGTCAGCTCATTTTTTCCCTTCCGTTCAGGGGCTGGCTGTGAGGTACCGGCAGTTCCCGTAACTCGAATCGAAGTCGGTTTGTTCACATTCATAGAGATACCCTTTTCACTTCTATTATCGGGCAACCGGATCAGCCCAGTTGCGCCGCAGGGTGTATTAAAAATCCTCCCACCCTCTCTAAAGCAAGAGACATGCCATGGTTAATAGATTGAATTTATTGTATTATTTTGACACTCCTGAGGTCTATGCCCCTCACTTTGGGGTTAGACCTCTCCCCTTAAGCTACTATCCTTAAAAAGGAGTGAGTAGCTATTAAATACGCTTAATATTTATTGACACTTATTTTTTATCATATATATTAATACTATGATAGAGCGTCAGTTAAAAGCTTGGTTGGGGGAGCAGGTACAGAATCCCCAAGTTGTTCAGATTCAGGGTTTGCGGCAGACCGGCAAGACCACCCTCATGGAACAGTTCCGTGAACAATTCCCCGGATCGCTCCATTATCCGCTCCAAAATTTGGTCATCTTGCAACGTTACCGTGGAGAACCGGAAAGATGGGTTCTCGAAATTGAGCAGGAGCTCTCAAAACGAGCGAAAGAGACCCCTGCTGTTTTGCCTGTTTTTGTTGATGAGGTTCAGAAGATACCGGCCTTCTATCAGGCCATTCAGGGTCTGTATGATGCGCACAAGGGAAGGATCAAGTTCTGGATATGGGGTTCCTCGGCACGGCCCATCAAGAGGAATGGGGCTGAAACACTGGCCGGGCGCGTTTTTACAAGAATTCTCTGGCCGTTTTCACAGTCTGAAGTTTTTCAGAAAGAAAGCGTTGTTTCCCATCTCGCCGCACCGGAGACCCTGTCCTCGTTGGGTAGTGCAGAACCGATCGGTTATTCGGAGTTTCTGACGCGGTTTTTTTCACAGAGCCTTCTCCCCGAACCTTATCTTGAAGAGGTCCGGGAAAAGTCCTTTGCCATCCTCGAATCGTACCAAAGCACCTACCTTGAAAATGAAATAAGACGTGAAAATCTGGTTCGGGATATCGGCCTCTTTCAAAGGTTCCTGGTATTGGCCGCTTCCGAAAACGGGAATAACGCCAATTATGCGGCACAGGCCAAAGTTTTGGGGATTAGTCCGCTCACAGTGCAAAATTACTACCATCTGCTGGAAGACACCTTTGTTTGCAGTCTGCTTCCGGCCTACAGCCAGTCTTTCAGGGTTCAGGTCGCTAAAAGCCCGCGCATTTGCTTTTCTGATGTGGGTCTCGCACGTTTTGTAGCTGGAGAACGAGGCCTCGTTCATGAGGGGACAGCCGCTTATGGCAAGATCTTCGAACCTTTCGTTGTCATGGAGGTTAAAAAACAGATAGACTATCATCAGCTTCCCTGGAAACTGTTTTACTTCAGAACAAAAACAGGGGTGGAGGTCGATCTTGTTGTGAAAGCGCCCGGTCAGACATTTGCCTGTGAAATAAAATCGGAGAAAAAAATCGGGCCGGGTGACTTCCGGGGTATTCAAAAATTGATGAATCTGGATCCAACCATTCAACATGGGATTGTTTTTTCGCTGGATCCTCGAATGGGACCGGTGGCCCCCCGTATTTATAATGTTCCTGTCTGGAATCTTTAAACCGGATCCCTTGGGTGAACCACCCTTGGGTGACTCACCCTTGACAAACCCCCCTTCGATCCCCCATGAAGAGGGGCGATGAAAAAGGCCCTGCCCGTTCTCATTTTCCTTCTTGTTGCCTCTATTCAATTAGAGGCCGCTGAATCCCGGCCGGCCTCCGGGGAAATCTCCACCCCCCCGCCGGAAGAGGCGATCCAGAAGATCCGTGAGGGGTATCAGAAACATGATTATCGAAAGGTTTCACGGTATTGCAAGGATTTGCCAAGTGGGAGGATTCCCTTTTATATCCAGATGATCTGTGCCGAGTCCCATGCGGCGGCGGGAGAGACGGAGGCGGCGATTCGCCTGTTGCAATCCCTCTTGAGGGAGGACCCGCCAGGTCTGGACCGCCTCAAGGCCCAGTACGACCTGGCCAACCTCTATTTCATGCAGGGGCGTTACGCCGAATCGCGAAAGGTCTTTGAGCAGGTTTTAGAAACGGCGACCGAGAGAGAGGAATGGGTCCGGAAGGCCCGCCAGAAGATTGTCCAGTTGCGGCAGAAGGAGGGGAAGTCGAAAGACCAAATTACCCTTCAACTCCTGGAGGTGGAAGAGAGGATTGAAAAGGGGATTGATCTGTATGCCACAAAAGGGGTTTTGAAGGAGATCCTCTCCCGGACGGAGCGGCGGCAACCCCAACAAAATGAACAGGCCAAAGAATTATTGGAACGATTGAAGGATAAAGAGAGCAGTCTGGTCACAAGCGAACTGGCCAATGTCCACCGGTTGTATCGTGAGGAAAAGAAGCTCGCTCAAGCGCGGGAGCTCCTGCAAAAACTGCTTTTGGCCCATCCGGATATGGAAGAACGGCCCCATGTGGAGGCACTTCTTGAAGAGGTGGAGCATGAAGAGGAAGCGGACCAGCTCGATTTGGCAAAAAAAGGCAAGAAAAGACGTTAGTCCTACAGCCTCCTTGTCCAGCTCTGAAGCCCTCGGAGCTGTTTGAGGAAATAGGAGAATTGGGAAGGGGTCAGTTGTTCTATTTCGAAAAGCAACCGGCCCACAATCGACTTGGAAACCGCCTTTGGAAAGTTGCTCGCCTTTTTCTTCAGAAGGGTCCTTTGGATGATTCGCCCCAGCGCTTTGAGAGATTCCCGGCTTTTGACGATATAATCCTCAGCCCCCAGTTTGATCACCTCTGCGGCGATCCGCTCATCTCCACGGCCGGTGATGATGATCAGCGGGATCTGAGGGGTCTCCTTTTTGATCCGTTTGACGAGCGTTGTGCCGGAGGTGTTGGAGAGCGAATAATCGGTCAGGATCAGGTCGTAGTCGGTCTTTGACCGTCTGGATTTCGATTTAGCCAGTTCCTGGAGCGCCATATTCAACGAGGCGACGGTCTTGATCAAGACCCCGGGGATCGATTCCTGGAGGGTTTTTTGGATGAGAGCGGCATGCTCGAGGTTGTCCTCGAGGAGGAGAATACGAACCGGGTTTCTGTTCTTAGGTGCCCTCATTCCAGGAAGAAAGGTATTTGGCCTGTTCCTCAGTCAGCCGGTCAATGGCAATCCCCATGCCGGCCAGTTTCAGGGCGGCGATCGCCTCATCAATCTCACGCGGGACGTTATAGACCTTTTTTTCTAGGGACTTGTAATTTTTGACGATATACTCGGCGGCCAGGGCCTGACCGGCAAAGCTCATATCCATGACGCTCGAAGGATGTCCCTCAGCGGCGGCCAGGTTGATCAGACGACCTTCCCCGAGGATATTGATCCGGCGCCCATCGGCCAGAAGATATTCGGTCACAAATTCCCGGATCTGTCTCCTCTGTCGGCTCATCTTTTCCAGCTCGGGAATTTCGATCTCGACGTTGAAATGGCCGGAGTTGGCCAGAATGACACCATCCTTCATTTTTTCAAAATGTTCTTTTCGGAGGACAGACTTGTTGCCGGTGACCGTGCAGAAAATATCACCGATCTTGGCGGCCTCTTCTATCGGGAGGACCCGGAACCCGTCCATGACCGCCTCGAGCGCCCGGAGGGGGTCAATCTCGGTGACGATCACCTGCGCCCCCAGTCCGCGGGCCCGCATCGCGACCCCCTTGCCGCACCAACCGTAACCACAGACGACAAAGTGACTGCCGGCGATCAGCCGGTTGGTGGCCCGGATGATCCCGTCTAGTGTGGACTGCCCGGTGCCGTAACGGTTATCGAAAAAATGCTTGGTCTGGGCGTCATTCACGGCAACGATCGGGTATTTCAGGACCCCTTCCTTCTCCATGCTCCGGAGGCGGATAACACCGGTGGTTGTCTCTTCGGTGCCTGCAAGGACTTCCTGCGCCAACCCCGCCCTTTTTTGGTGAATGGTTGAGACAAGATCGGCGCCGTCATCCATCGTGATGACCGGCCGGTGATCGAGACAGGATTCGATATGTTGATAATAGGTCTTGTTGTCTTCCCCCTTGATGGCGAAGGTGGGGATCTGGTCGTGGACCACCAGAGAAGAGGCAACGTCATCCTGGGTGGAGAGGGGGTTCGAGGCACAGAGGACAACCTCGGCGCCGCCGGATTTGAGCGTTTTCATCAAGGAGGCGGTTTCCGTCGTGACATGAAGGCAGGCGGCCAGACGGACACCGCGGAACGGTTTTTCCTTCTGGAACCGGGTTTCAATCTGCTTTAAGACCGGCATATTTTGCGCGGCCCATTCAATCCTCAATTTCCCCGATTCCGCGAGGGCCGGGTTTTTGATATCTGCCTTGGTCGTCATGAAAGGGCTCCTGTTCTCAGTTCCTTGCCGTTTTTAGGGAGGGTAAAGATCTTGGCGGTGCCGTTCTTCCCGCCGTTCTTTTTGTTGAGGCCGGCCAGGCTGGCTAATTCCGCGGCCCGGTCGGTCTTTTCCCAGGTGAACTCCGGCAAATTCCGGCCAAAGTGGCCGTAGGCCGCCGTTTTCTTATAAATCGGTCTTAAGAGATTCAATGTCTTGATAATCTGGGCCGGTTTTAGACTCCAGACCTTCAATGCCACCTCCGCCAGCTTTTCGTCCGGAAGGACCCCGGTTCCGAAACTGTTGATCATGAAAGAGACCGGTTCCGGATAACCGATGGCATAGGCGATCTGGACCTCGCAACGGTCGGCCAGCCTGGCCGCCACGATATTTTTGGCGATATAGCGGGCCATATAACAGGCGGAGCGATCCACCTTGGAGGGGTCCTTGCCCGAAAAGGCACCGCCGCCGTGACGTCCCCAGCCGCCGTAGGTGTCCACAATGATCTTTCGTCCCGTCAGGCCGCAGTCGCCATGGGGGCCGCCGACCACGAAGCGCCCCGTTGGGTTGATGAAATATTCGGTCTTGGCATCCAGCATGTTGGCCGGGCAGACCTTCTTGACGACTTCTTCAATGAGGGCTTCCTTGAGTGTTTTGTAGGAGACGTCGGGGTCATGTTGGGAAGAAAGGACCACCGCCTTGATTTTCTGCGGGCGGTCGTTTTCGTAGCGAACAGAAACCTGGGATTTCCCGTCCGGCCTCAAGAAGTTTAAGGTTTTTTTCTTGCGCACCTCAGCCAACCGTTGAGTCAGTTTGTGGGAAAGGGAGATCGGGAGAGGCATGAATTCAGGGGTCTCATTGGTTGCATAGCCGAACATCAACCCCTGGTCCCCGGCCCCTTGCTCCTTGAAGAGTCCTTCCCCCTCGGTGACCCCCTGAGAAATGTCGGGAGATTGTTTGCCGAGGGCGACGAGGACCGAACAGGAACGGGAATCGAAACCGTAGGAGGAATCGGTGTAACCGATCTCCTCTATCGTTTCGCGGGTGACTTTTTGATAATCAATAATGGCGTTGCTCGTGATTTCCCCGGCGAGCACGACAAGGCCGGTGGCCACCAGTGTCTCGCAGGCCACCCGGCTCTTGGGGTCCTCCTTAATAAGGGCGTCTAAAATACCGTCGGAGATCTGATCGGCGATTTTATCCGGATGCCCTTCGGTGACCGATTCGGAGGTAAAGACGAATTTTTGACTCATGGGAGACCCTTTCCTTTGAAGATTTGATTTGAGCCGGCGAATTATAGTGAATAGGGATTCCGAGTCAAGTGCGAAAAAGAGTTCTAGACAAATTGACAGTGGGCTTGCCGGATGTTAGCCTTCGCGCCCGCTATGATCGAACGGCGTCTTTTATATCTCCTGCTTGTCCTGGTTTTTCTGTTGCTCCTGATGGGGGGACTTGTCCACAACACCGGTTCATCGCTCGCCTGTCCCGATTGGCCGCTTTGTTACGGCAGTCTCCTGCCGGAGATGACTGGAGGCATTGCGATTGAACACAGCCACCGGCTCGTGGCCACCGCTGTCGGCCTGATGACCGTTATCCTGGCCCTTTTGATCTGGAAGAGAAGAAAAGGGGATAGAGAATTGCGGCAGATGGCGATGGCCGCTGTTGTCCTGGTCGTGGTGCAAGGTCTCCTGGGAGGAATCACCGTTCTTTACCAACTGCCTCCTCTCGTTTCTATCAGTCACCTCGCTATCTCAATCGTCTTTTTTTCGCTGTTGGTGGTGATGGGGTGGAAAACTAAAGATCCCCTCCCTCGATGGGAGGGGATGAAGGGGAGGGTGGTCACGGGGTCACCCTCTCCCTTACCCTCCCCCCTCGAAGGGGGAGGGAGGATTCAACTCTACCTCCTCATCACCACAGGTTTGGTTTATCTCCAGATCCTCCTGGGTGCCGTTGTTCGACACGGCGGCCTCGGGATTGTTTGTCCGGATCTCCCTTTTTGCTATGGCAAAATCTGGCCGGAAGGGTCACTGTATCAGGGACACATGGCACACCGGTTTGGCGGGATTATTATCGCCCTTTTTGTCTTGGCGATTCCGTTTGTCCTACGTAGGGGCAACCGGCCGGTCACCCCTACCGGTGGAATCATCCGTTGGTTCATCTTTGCAGGAATTATTTTGGTTCTTATTCAGATCATTTTGGGGGCGGCCTGCATCCTGACCGTTTTGGGGGTGGCGTCGGTAACGGCGCATCTGGGGGTGGCGGTTCTCTTGATGGGGACAATGGTCTCCCTGGTTTGTCTGACGAGTAGGGGGCGTCCGCCTCAGGCGGACGCCCCCTACTGAGGAAATCTTATGACCGAACGAGCCCTCTCCTGGACCGATACCGCCATTGACTTCCTGGCCCTGGTCAAGCCTCGTGTGACGGCCTTGGTGATGGCGACAACGGCCGGTGGCCTCTGGTTGACGCCCGGGCCTGTTGAACTCCAGCTCCTTTTTTATACGCTTTTCGGCACAGTTCTTCTTGTTGGGGCGGCGAACACCTTTAATATGTACCTCGAGAGGGACATCGATGCCCTGATGAAGAGGACGCGCGACCGGCCGTTGCCAGCCAAAAGGATGGCCCCCGAAAACGCCTTTGTCTTTGGTCTTGTCCTGGCCGGGATTGCGGTGGTGATCCTGACCCTGAAGGTCAACTCCCTGACAGCCCTGCTGGGGGTTTTGGCCTTTGTGAGCTACGTTCTTTTCTATACACCCCTGAAGCAAAAGACGACGCTCTCCCTACTCATTGGGGCGGTGCCGGGGGCGATGCCCCCCTTAATGGGATGGACGGCAGGAATCGGCTCGCTGGATCTCCCGGGCCTTTTACTTTTTGGCCTCTTGTTTTGCTGGCAGGTCCCCCATTTCCTGGCGATCGCCCTCTTTCACAAGGAGGAATATGCCAGGGCCGGGATTAAGATCCTCCCTTTGGAAAAGGGAGAGACGGCGACCAAGCACTGCATGGTCCGTTATCTGGCTCTTTTAATTCCGGTCTCCCTTTTCCTTGTTCCGTTGGGGATTGCCGGGAAACTCTATTTCTGGACGGCGGTTGTCCTGAACGGTATTTTCTTTCTCTGGGGTTGCTATGGCCTGAGAAAGTCAGCCGGGGTCCGGTGGGCCCGGAGTTTTTTTGTCACTTCGATCATTTACCTGCCGGTTCTTCTCTTTGTTCTCGCCCTTGACAGTATCCATTGATGGGCCTGGATCAAACAGGGTATTATTTGGCCTCCCTGAACGCCTTTCTGAACGGGAGTTCCGCCGTTTTGCTTTTTACCGGCTGGATGGCTGTTCGCAAAAAAAATGTTTCACTCCATCGAAAATGTATGGTGACGGCGTTTCTTATTTCAATTTTATTTCTTGTCTCCTATCTCACCCGTTTTTACCTGACAGGGACCCACCGGTTTGCCGGGAGTGGACTGCTTCGCACTGTTTATTTAACAATTCTCTTGACGCACACGACATTGGCGGCGACCGTTCCGTTTCTTGCCGTTCGCACACTCTTTCTGGCTCTTAAGGGAAGATTGGAAACCCACAAAAAGTGGGCGAGGGTGACCTTCCCGATCTGGATCTATGTCTCGGTAACGGGGGTGGTTGTCTATCTCATGCTCTATTGGCGGAAATAATCAGCACGAGCCCCATCAATCCGGCCGCCAGATAATAAGGAGAGCTGTGCCAGTGGTCGTAGAGGAGACCGGCAAAGACAGGGCCGATAACGCGTCCAAGACTCGTACTCGCCTGGAAGGTCCCCATGACGGCGCCGCGTACCTGCGGCAAGGCCTTTTTTGAAACGAGACTCAACAAGGATGGCTGGCTGATTCCTCTCCCCAGAGAGGCGAAGAGAAGCGGGATGATCAGCAGAAGGATTGAAGGAGCGCTGGGGATCAGGAGAAAGGCGATCGCCAGGATCGAGGTGCCCACCAGGAGCAGTTTTTGTTCGCCAAACCGGTGGGTTAACCGACGGATCAGACCCCCTTGCACGGCAATCATGACCAAGGCCATCAGGGCCAATAACCACCCGACCTGTTTTGCGCTATAGGCAAATCGATCCATCATGAAAAAGGCGAATGTCGATTCCAGTTGGGTGATGGATAGGGTGAAGATAAAATAAATGAGGCACATTCGGGCCACCGAGCGATCGGCAAGAACCGCTGTCTTGATGACCGCTTCCTCTTTTGGATTATGCCGTGCCGGTTCCCTCAGGTACCGGGAAGCATAGACCATATTGATCACGGAGAGCCCCGCCGCGGTGAGGATCGGGATATGGTAGCCGTAGGGCGAAAGGATCCCGCCCAGCATCGGGCCGAGGAGGAAACCGATGCCAAAGGCGGCGCCAATCAGCCCCATCCCTTTGGAACGGTTTTCATCGGTGGTGATGTCAGTGACAGTGGCCGAGGCGACACTGATATTGGCGGCGAAAACACCAGAGAGTAAACGACCGAGGAATATCACCGTCAGCGAATGAGCCAGACCGAGAAGAACCAGCGAAAGACAGGACCCCGCTATGGTCAGGATCAGCGTCGGCTTTCTGCCAAAACGGTCCGAGAATCGGCCCCAGACCGGTGAAAAAAGAAACTGCATGGCTGAATAGGAGGTGAGGAGGAGCCCCAGGACAGCGGCATTCGCCCCGTACTGTTCGGCGTAAAAAGGTAAAATCGGCATGACGATCCCGAAACCGACAAGATCGAGGGCCACGACACTAAAAAGGATGAAAAGAGAGCGATCCTTTGACATGGGCCCGCCCTCATACTTCATTGACAGGTTGTTCGTCCACTGTTATTAGGGGACGATGCAACTGGCTGTCGCCAAGAAGAGTGATTCGCTCAAGAGCGATTCGCCCGAAGGAAAACGGGAAGAACTGGGGCAGGCGAGGGACAGTTTTATTGAGAGTGTTGGCAAGATCACGGCCAACATGCTCGGGATGGTTTCCAAGGTGGGGGGTCAGATTTATGCCCTGCTTTTCCTTTCGCGACAGCCGCTTTCCCTCGATGAGATTTCCGACATCCTCAAACTCTCCAAGGGGAATGTGAGCGTCAACATCCGGCTTTTGGAAGAAACGAAACTGGTTCGCAAGGTCTGGGTGAAAGGTTCCCGCAGGGATTACTATGAGGCCCACCGGGATTACCCCCGCCAGTTTTTAAAGGGGTTTTTCGACCGTGTCCGGGGGGGGATCGAGGACTCCATCCGTTTGTTGCACCGGTGTCACAACCAGTTTGAAAAAGCCTCCGGTCAGCTGACCGGGCCGGATCTGGAAGACGGCCGGTTTATGGTCCAGCAGCTGGCCCTGCTCGCCTCTTTCTATGAGGCGGCCGGAGGGATGTTTGACGATTTCTACCAGGGGCGTTCTGTCGATACCGATCTCCTCCGTCGCGTCATCCTGGAATAGTTTCATGACAAAGCCGATCGTTGCCATCACCAATGACCTCTTCTTTTGGGCCAAGATCAAGACTATTGGAGAGGAACGGAAGATCCCCGTCCTGCAGCAGACCGATTTTCGCAAGGCCTATTCCTGCGTTAGTGCCAAGAGACCTTCCGCAGTCTTCCTGGATCTGGAGGCCCCGTATCTGGACCCGCTCGGAACCATCCTCTCCCTGAAGAGGGACCCCCTGACAACAAGGGTCCCGATTGTCGGCTATCACGGTTCCTCCAACCGGGACCTGTCCCAGAAGGCCAAAAATCTCGGGTGTGATCAGGTGATGACACGCCACGATTTTTCCCAGAAACTCCCGGAACTGATGGGGACCCAGGGTGCCTCTTCGGGACAGACGATTGCCTTTTTTGATGTGGATCGGACCTTGATTAGCGGCTACAGCGGTTTTTACGTCTCTCTGGAGTTGATTCGCCGCCGGGTCATGAAAAAGAGGCGGCTTCCCCTGGCCCTCTTTTACCAGCTGACGAGCCGGTTTCAACACGACAATGTGAAAAAAATGTATGAGACCGCCTGTGGTGACATGGCCGGTTTCGGGATCGACCAGATCATGGAGATCGGTCGCGACTGTTTTGAAAAATCGATCCGCCCCCGTTTTTACAGGGAGGCCCTGGAGGTGGTGGAGGAACACAAAAGAAACGGGCGAATGATTGTTTTGCTGACCTCCGGTCCAACCATGGTCGTTCATTTTCTGGCGGATTATCTTGGTGTTGATCAGGTCTATGGTTCCGGTCCGCTCGTTGTCAAAGGGGTCCTGGAGCCAGAGGTCGGGGAACCGATCTGCTACAGTGAGGGAAAGGTCATCTTTGCGGAGCAGGTGGAAAGGGAACAGGGGGTTTCTTTGAGGCACTGTTATTATTATACAGATGACATCACGGACAAGCCTTTGCTGGAGAAAGTCGGTTTTCCAAGTGTGGTCAATCCCAGGAGAAATCTTGCGAAGATAGCCAAAAAAAGAGGCTGGCCGATCTTGCGTTGGTCGGAAGTCGTCGGGGAGGATGCATGACATCGTCACGAGCGCTTCGACTCCTTTGGTTTTTCGGCATGGCATTGTGCCTGGTTGCGGGTTGTTCCGTTTCCCCCTCCGAAGAAACGGCTCGTCGCTTTGTGGATGTCTACTACCTCCAAATTGATCTCGAAGAGGCCCAAGGGGTCACGGAGGGCCTTGCCCGTGAAAAGATAGAGGGGGAGATCCGGCTCAAGACAGGGCAGACGATTGCGGCGGATACCCGAAAACCAAAGATGAGTTATAAAAAGGCCGGGCACCAGATGGATGGGGAAGGGGAGGTCTATTTTTTTGAGTTGCGTATCCAACCAAAGGATTTCCCGGAGATTCAAAGAAAATTACGGATCGTTGTGAGAAAGGGAGAAAAATCGTGGAAGGTCACACAATTCTCGGAGGGGTGATTCACCCGAGGGTGAGTCACCCCAGGGTGGTTCACCCTGGGGCCGTCCGCCGCTCCAATTTTTATCTCTCCCTCTTTTTTCTTCCGCCGCGGAAACGAAAGGCGATGACCGCCATTTATTCCTTTGCACGGCTTGTGGATGATATCGTTGACGAAGAGGGAGAGAGGGAAGAAAAAGAACGCGAACTCCAGTTCTGGAGAGAGGAGATCAAAAGGTGCCTGGAGGGGGCCGCCCAAACACCGCTGGGACGGGAACTCTCCCTTGTCATTCAGGGTCACCAGCTTTCAGAAGTCTATTTTCAGGAGCTGATCAATGGGGTGGCGATGGACCTCTCCCGGGACCGTTATGCCACCTTCGAGGAACTTTGCGGTTACTGCTACGGTGTTGCTGGCACCGTTGGATCGATTTGTATGGAGCTCTTTGGGCTGAGGCATGAACGGGCCATGGAGTATGCTAAGACCCTGGGGCGGGCCTTTCAATTGACGAATATTCTACGGGACATTATTGCCGATCTGGAACAAAATCGGGTTTATCTGCCGCAGGAGGATTTGAGGCGATTCGGTGTGACGGAAGAGGATCTCCGAGGTCATCGCGATAGCGATGCCTTTCGGACCCTGATCGGTTTTGAGGTTCAAAGGGCCTTCGCCTGTTTTCAACAGGTCCAGGGGCTCCTGACGCCGGAAGAAAAAAGAAAAATTGTCGCCGCCGACGTGATGGGGGCGGTTTATTCCAGGATCTTGCGGGAGATTGCCAAATCCCCTTCCCGTATTTTCAGGGAAAAAGTTTCTCTGGACCCGGTTACCAAACTTTCACTCGCCCTGCAAACCTGGTTTAAGAACCAGTTTACGCAAAAGGGAAGGGGACCAGAAGAGAAATAGGGAGAGCAGTGCGACGGTATAAACCTCTCGTCGTGTCACCTTCTGCCCCTCGGGCAGGCGCAATGTTTTAAACCCGAGGAGGAGAGGAATCAGACAAACTCCCCTCAACCGGACCGACCAGAAAGGGATCTCCTGAATGTAGAGCCATCCCGATTCAAGGAGGTCTCTCGCCTGTTTCAGGTAGACAGCCTGGGATTCTAAGGGGTTGAGGTAGTTGCGGCCCCGTTCCTGATCCCGGTGTTGATCCCTCAGGATGTTCACCCACTGCAACCCCTTGCCAAACCGGATCCCCAGATCGGCCATTCGCCCCAAGTCCCATTTTTTGAGGGAGTTAAAATGGGAAACCAGGACCCGGGTCCAAAATTTTCCGACAACACCGGCAACATAATAGGTGTATTGGTCCAGTTCCCGAGGATTGAGAGATCGTTTTGCCGAATGGCCCTGACCGAAAATTTTTAAATCCATCACCATCCCCAAGGTGAGTTCCAGCACGAGGTCCTTGAGGAGTTGCTGATCGGCCGGGGGGAGTGATTCTAAAAGGGAGAAACAGGCGGAAAGGTTGGCCACCAACTTTTCTTCGTCCGGCAGGCCTCCTCCGGTAACAATTTTTGTGCTGATCTCGCTTAATTCCTGGGTATCGTTTTCCTCGATGAACTGTTTCCGGTAAAGGCTTAATATTTTCAGCCGCTCCTCGGCGGGGATCAGGTCGGTATCGGCAATCGTGTCTGCCGCCCGGCAGAAGAGATACCCGAGCCCCATGGTGTGACGGATTTTTTTGGGGAGGAAGATGAGGCTGAGATAGATCGACCGCGAAACTCCTTTAAGGATTTTTTTGAGGTTGCACCCTTTCTGAACCCAGAAATTCATCTCTGCAAAATAGGACAGGATCCTCAAAGGGGCAAGAAATATATTGAAGGGAACGAGTCAATGGGGTATTAAGCCGCATGCCCAAGATTTACACTAAAACCGGGGATCAGGGAGAGACGGGGCTCTTTGGCGGTCGGCGTGTTTCCAAGGATCATCCCCGCATTGAGGCCTACGGCACGGTTGATGAGCTCAACAGTTTTATCGGACTGGTCCGGGACTTCGATCCTCGCCTGGAAACGGTGCAAAATCATCTCTTTGACCTGGGTGCCTCTCTGGCCGCGCCGGCCGATCAAAAGACAAAGGGTGCTTCACCCAAGGGTGATTCACCCAAGGCGGAAAAAAAGGCGGCTCCTGTGGGAGGGACGGAGATCTGTTTTTTGGAGGGCTGGATCGATGAAGTTGAGGGGAAACTCTCCCCGCTAAAAAATTTCATCCTTCCGGGAGGGACCGTGACGGCGGTTCGCTTTCATCTGGCACGGTCGGTTTGCCGCCGGGCGGAGAGACGGGTGATTTCCCTTAAAGAGAAGGAAGGTGTTTTGCCGGAAATTATCGTCTATTTGAACCGGTTGTCCGACCTGTTGTTTGTCCTGGCCCGGGAGGCCAACCGAAGAGAAGAGGTGGCCGATATTCCCTGGACCAAAAGAGGAGTTTGAGTGATGCTACGCGGTCAGAAGGTTCCGATGACTCCGGATGGTTTTAGGAAATTGCAGGAGGAGTTGAAACAGCTCAAGGCGGTGGAACGACCTAAAGCGGTGCAAGATATTGAAAACGCCCGCTCCCATGGGGATCTTTCGGAGAATGCCGAGTATGATGCCGCTAAGGAAAGACAGGCACTGCTCTCCAAAAGAATCGCCGAGGTGGAAGACACACTCTCCCGCGCGCAGGTGATCGACCCTTCCAAGATGGATCATGAAAAAATTGTTTTTGGGGCCAGTGTCCGGCTTCTCGATACGGAATCGGGGGAAGAGATCAATTACCAGATTGTCGGCGCCACCGAATCCAATATCAAGGCGGGAAAGATTTCCATTGAATCCCCGATTGCCAAATCACTCATCGGCAAGGGGGAAGAGGATGTCGTCAAGGTCACGACGCCGCGAGGGACAAAGGAATTTGAGATCCTTAAAATCCGTTATGGATAAAAAACCAAAGGGTGCTTCACCCAAGGGTGTGCCACCCAAGGGTGTGCCACCCAAGGGTGTGCCACCCAAGGCAATCCTCTTTGATTTTGACGGTGTCCTGGTCGATAACGAACCGATCCACCTCAAAATGTTCCAAAAAGTCCTGGCTGAAGAAGGCGTCCGGCTGACCCGGCAGGATTATTACACGAAATATCTGGGGATGGACGACAAAGGTTGCTTTTCGGCTGTTCTGAAAGCGGCGGGCCGGCCGACATCCGTTGCTTATCTTCATCTGCTGACCCGGAGGAAGACCCGTTGCTATAAGGAGTTTGTCGCGAAACACCTCAAATTCTTGCCGGGGGTCAAAGAATTTATCCAGGAGGCTTCAAAGAATTCTTGTTTGGGGATTGTCTCCGGGGCCCTTCGCGAAGAGATTTTGCTGATCCTTGGCCTCGGGGGGCTGAAAAAATATTTTTCAGTGATTGTCAGCGCAGAAGATGTCAAAAATGGCAAACCGAACCCGGAAGGGTACCTGCTGGGATTAAAAAAACTCTCTGCCTTTCACAAAGAAAAGATTTTCCCCCGTGAAACGTTGGTCGTGGAAGACTCCCTATGGGGGATCGAAGCGGCCCACCGCGCCGGGATAAAATGCCTCGCTGTCACCACCTCGTACCCGGCCAGCCAACTCAAAAAAGCGGATTGGGTCGTCAAGGAACTTTCCCAATTTTTAATTTAAAAAGGGATTGTTGGCCTTTTCAAGGCCGACGGTTGTCTTGGGGCCGTGCCCCGGGATGATGACCGTTTCTTCCGGGAGGATCAGCAGTTTCTTCTTGATCGACCGGATCTCCTGATCGTAATCCCCTTTCCATAAGTCAGTCCGGCCGATGCTTCCGGCAAACAGGGTGTCGCCGGCGAGCAGAAGAGGGGTCTTGCCCCCTTTGGGGAAATGAAAGGCACAGCTTCCCGGGGTGTGACCCGGTGTGTGGATCACCTCTCCCTGAACTTTTCCCGCCTGGAGGGCTTGCCCCTCGGTCAAGTATTCATCCACCGGCACCGGCCTCATGGTTTTGGTCGGTGGAAGACCAAGGTAGGAAGCCTGCTCGGCGATCTTTTCGTAGAGAAAAAGATCTTCTTTGTGGATCAGGACACGGGCATTGGTCTCCCTTTGCAGTTCGGTGGTGGCCCCGATATGGTCGATATGGGTATGGGTGTGGAGGATCGATCGGACCAGGAGTCCCTGTTTTTTGATGATTTTTAGAATTTTCTCAACAGCGTCACCGGGATCGATCACGATCGCCTCTTTGGTCGCCGGATCCCCAAGGATGATGCAGTTACACTGAAAAAGACCGACAGGGATTACTTTGAGGATCATTTTTCTCTTACAACACAATTCTTTTTTATTGACAAGGCGGCCCGGCCTCTGTAGAAGAATTTTAAATTTACTGAGTGTTTTCAATGGTTTAGAACGTTTAGAACAACCGAAATAACATAAAGGAGTCTCAAGATGGCTGTCGCCTACAACGAGCTAGAGAAGATGCAACAAGAAGCGTTGCGGGGTGATTCACCCAGGGGTGAACTCCACTCCCGACCCCTGGAAACAGGGCTGACCCCCCGTAAATACCTTGAACTGGTCTTGAGCCGAACCGCCAAGGTGGCGTGGTATCTGACCCAGTTTGTTAACACCTTAATCGGCGAGGGTCTGTCTTTTCAGGCCAAGTGGATGCCGGCACCGGCTGTGAAGAGCCGGGAAAAGACATTTCCCCAACTCGGATGGCCGCGAAAGACCGACTCGCTCTGTCCCAAGTGTGTTAAGGAGGTGCGGGAGGCGATCATTGCCGGGCATCAGGACTATACGGCCCTGATCCACTCGAAGCCGGGCGAGATCAAGGCGGCCATTGTTGAGAAGGATGGGAAGATCCTGATGGTCAAGGATTGTCCCAAGCATGGCCACTTTGAAGATGTCATGTCGATCGATCCGGAATTCCTGGCAAGGATTGAAAAACTCTACCCAGGGCGGGATTTTAAATCGCCGAAGACAAACCTGCGCAATCATGGGAGCTCCTCGATCCAATACGGGAGAGGGGCTGTTCTGACCGTTGACCTCACCAATCGGTGCAACATGATGTGTGACCCCTGCTTTATGGATGCCAATCAGGTCGGTTATGTCCACGAGCTCTCCTGGGAAGAAGTGCAACAGATTCTGGATAATTCCCTGCAGATCAAACCTCGGCGCCAGATGAGCGTTCAGTTCTCCGGCGGCGAGCCGACCCTTTCCCCCTACTTTCTGGATGCGATCCGGTATGCCAAACAGATCGGCTATTTTTCAGTGCAGGCGGCGACCAATGGGATCCGCTTTGCCGAGGATCCTGATTTTGCCAAAGCGGCCTATGAGGCCGGGATGCGCATCGCCTATCTCCAATTCGACGGCGTTGGCAACCTGAGCAATCAGCATCGCAAGATTTCGAACCTCTTTGATGTCAAGCTGAGGGCTATCAACAATCTGGCAGCCGCAGGGATTGATGTCGTCCTCGTGATCACACTGGTCAATACGGTGAATAATGACCAGGTGGGGCCGATCATTGATTTCGCTATCCAGAATTCGGATAAAATCACCTTCTGTTCCTTTCAGCCGGTTTCCTTCACCGGACGTGATGAAGATGTGGATGATGAGACAAGAACAAAACAGCGCTATACCCTCTCCCATCTGGCCCATGATGTGAAGAAGCAGACCGGTATTTCAGAACCTTTGAGGGACTGGCTTCCCCTTTCAGCGATCGGTCCCTTTTCGGACGTTGCCGATCTGATGAGAGGGCCGGAGAAGGAATGGGGGAGTCTCAAGTGTGGTTGTCATCCCAATTGCGGCATCGGGATGGGGCTTTTGGTCAACAAGAAGACCAAGGAGTGGTTGCCCCTTTCCCAATTCATGGATCTCCCCCAATTGATCAAGGATTTCGAGAAAATCCATGACAACGCCCGTGGCAGCTTCTGGACAAAGACCCAAGTGGCGATGTCGATCCTCCGGAACTACGATCCGATCAAATCACCCAAAAAACTGACCCTGAAAGATCTTCTCAAGAAGATTGACAAGCAGAGCGGCGGCACGGTCGGCGGCGGCGATTATGGTGTCGGGGCGGAGAGAAAGAAAGACACCTGGCTCTTCATGTTCATCGCGGGGATGTGGTTTCAGGATCTCTTCAACTATGACTTCCGCCGGACGGAGATGTGCATTATTCCGTATGCCACCCAGCTGGGGGAGGTTTCCTTCTGTGCCTATAATACCGGTGTCGGCTGGAGGAACATTATTGAAAACATGTTCAAGAACGCATCAGTCGCCCAGTGGTACAAGGAAAAGGGGCGGCATACAGTCTACGCCGGCAACCGGCCAATGTCGATTCCCTCCTGGGAGCATGATGTCTGGGTTCCCGAGGATGCGGATACCAACATCAAAAAACTTCCGGTGTATCCTCACTAGTTTTTTCGCGGCGGAAAGAGTTCATCCCACCAGGCGAGAAACCTGAAGGAAGGGTAGGTGGGCGGGTCGAGCCTCCGGATGATGTAAAACATCCGGTACAAAGCGGTCAGGTTCGTCATCACGGCAATTAATACCAGAACCCCGACAGTTACAAAATCAACGTGGACGTTGATGAAGGGAGAAAGGAAATAGGCCAGGATCGGGCTGAAGACCGAACCGACCCCCAGGTAGACAATCCTCTCGGCCCTCTGCATGATGCCGCCGCGGCACTCAACCCCGACCCCCTCACCCCGGGCACGGGTATAAGAAACCATCATGGAGCCGACAAGGCCAAGAATGACAACAGGCAGGAGCCAGCTGTCCTTATAAAAACCGGCCAGCCCCAAAAAGACAACCGCCTCCCCGAAACGGTCCATCACCGAATCAAAAAAGGCCCCCGATTTGGATTCCCTGCCGGTTAACCGGGCAATTCTTCCATCGATAATGTCACAGGTCGCCCCGAAGATCATGGTCCAGCCGCCGAGTCCCAGCATCCCCTTGTAGAAAAAATAGGCTGAAACGGCTGAAAGAAGGAAACCACAAACCGTGAAAAAATTGGGTGTCAGGTGGAGTTTCACCGCTCCCCTTTCAAACGGCCCGATGAACCAATACCACCATTCCTTGAGAAACCGGCTCAAGAAACGGGAATGGGCCTTGCGGTCGACATCTTCACTGTTCCGAACCCTTTTCTCATAAGTGAGTCCGAAAAAGAGAATGGTGAGCATGAGTGTTACGTTAAAGGCCAGCAACGGCCCGAGAGAGAGCCAGAGAGGATTGCTATTTTTCAAGGCAGTGATTTGGAGGATTTTTTCCAGCATTTGAGGTTTGAAAAATGCCTTAAAGTTATCATTGTGTCAACGGGTTTGCGAGTTACCCTTCGACTTGGCTCAGGGTGTCCGGACATGGTGAGTTCAGTCGAACCATGCGACTTGACGTTATTGTTTTCTTTTGTTACTGGATTGCTCAAGTTTGATGGAAAACATTTTAAGAATCATCACCCAGCCGGATAATATTGCGATCCTTGTGATGTTGATTGCCGTTATCGCCTGTACGGTTGTTGCCTTCAGAGAAGCGATGATCAACGATCGATTCATCAAAAAAGGGGAGAAGGAAAAAATCTACGAAAGAATGACCCGCTGATGCGCTTGTTTTCTTTCAAATTCCCGGTTTATTTTTTTATGCTCTTCTCTTTTTTGTTTTGGCCGGCCGCCTCTTTTGCCAAGAGCGCTTCTTATGATGCCCTCCTCTTCAAGCCGGCTACCGATACCGGACTTTATCTTGGCGTCTACGGGGCCGATAATCTCGACCAGTGGGATTACTCCTTCGGGCTTTATGCGGATTACTCCAAAAATGCCCTCAAGACCTTTACCGGGGCGGGAGCCTTGATCGGTTCGGTGATCGATTATAATATCGTCGGGAATTTCTACGGGGCGGTGGGGCTCCTTCCTTTTTTGAGCGCCGGCCTTGATTTCCCGGTCGCCTTTCTGGAATCATTCAACGACCCGACCTCGGGGGGCAATTCCAAACAGGTTCAGGCGGGCGACCTCCGGCTGGATTTTAAATTAAAGGCCCTGGATCATTATCGGTTTCCGGTCGGGATTGCGATTGTCCCCTTTGTTACTTTCCCAACAGGGTCTGATACCTATTTTACCGGTTCTGGAAAATTCACCGGCGGGGGACTTGTCGTTATCGATTCGCCGCGGCTCTTCGACCGGTTTTCCGTTTCGCTGAATACCGGTTACCTGGCCAGGGCAAAGAGTACAGTCGTTTCCGGGACCACGATGGATGACGAGTTTTTGTACGGCCTTGGGGCCAATATTGCGGTCCACAAGTCGATTGATCTTATTGCCGAGGTTCGCGGCAGTACCCTCGTCTCCAATTTTTTCAAAAAATCAACCCAGTCGCCGCTCGAGGGGGAAGGGGCCATTCGTTACTATATCCCCAACATTCCCCTGGCCCTGACGGCCGGTGGCGGTGCGGGAATTACGAAGGGAGTGGGGACGCCGCAATTTCGGGTCCTTGCCGGTGTTGCCTATGTCACCCCTCGTCCGTTCGGTGTCTCGGAATATTCCTTGTACGAATTCAGGGTTCCCCCAGAATCGGTCTATGAGCTTTCCGACAAATGTCCTTACAGTCAGGGAGATTTTGACACTTCCAAGGACAATCCCCAGTGTTCCGAGGTTTACATCTTAAGAGAACTATCCGCCGAATGTCCTGAAGAGGCGTTGTATGACCCCCAGAGAGACAATCCCAACTGTGCCAAGGTCTATGTTTATCAGGAACAGGATAAAGATCGTGATGGCCTGACAGACTTCAAAGATCAGTGTCCCGGAGAGGCGGAGGTCTTCAACGGTTATCAGGATGATGATGGCTGTCCGGATGACCTGAAGGCGCTTGTCCTGACGGAAGATCAGCTAGTGACACAACGGATCTTCTTCGACTTTGACAAGGCGACCTTGAAGCCGATCTCGGAAACGAATATAGAAGAGGTCGCCAAGGCACTCGTTCTGCATACTGAACTTCTGAAGGTTGAGGTCCGAGGTCACACGGACAATGTCGGCAATTCCGATTATAACCTTGATCTCTCTCAAAGAAGGGCCAAGACAGTTATGGGTCTCCTTGTGGGTCAGGGGGTGGACAAAAAGAGACTCATCTCCAAGGGCTTGGGGGCCACCAAACCTCTGGGGACAAACCGGAACGAAGAGGGAAGGGCCAAGAACCGCCGTGTTGAATTCATCATCCTCAAGAGAGACGAGTCACAACCAGTCGGCGAGAGTGTCCCGGCGCCAGCGCTGTTGCCGGAATCGGTTCCTGAATCACTGCCCTTGCCCCCACCTGAGGCCGGAGAGGTCCCTCCTTCCGGAGGGGGAGATGATGAGGATCTGAAGGAAGAGAAAAAGATTGTGAGAAAGGTCAAGACGATTCACAAGAAGGCTTCCCCTAAACCGCCGATGACGCCGGCAACCGATGCTCCCGCACCAGAGACTGAAAGCGCGCCCCATCCAGAAACTCAAGAGGCGCCAGCTCTCCAATAGCCGACAGGTCGCTGGTAAAAGTGCCTGTGGTGATGAACAAGCCCTTGGAAGCCCGCTCCTGAAGAACGAGGTTTGAAAACTCGATGATCTCGGGGGAAGGGACAACCCCGTTCGGGTCCAAATAAAGGCAATGAATAATATAGCGGCCTCCCGTGAAGGGGGTGTTGTTTTTGGCATAAATGTCCGTTTGCCTTTCGCTGCCTTGGGAGATTTCGCCGACCTCCAGTTTCATCTGCTCCACAAGCTGGAGGCAGAGCTTGGCAAACTGTTTTGGTGTGTAAAGGGGTTCTTGTGATGACAGGTCTTTTTTCTTCTGGGTCCCGATCAACAGGATCAAAAAAGAGCCGACGATGAGGGAAAAGAGGGTAATGAAGAAGACCGATCCCATAGGGGTGGTTTAACAGTCAACGACGCATGACGCGGCGAAGGACACCTGTCTTCTGTCGTTTTTTATACTCAGCATGGCCGTTGACCCCGGTATTATTGATTTCGTTGGTTTCCTCGTCGACAATCTGAAATTCAACAAGAACGTAAACAAGGCTCCCCAGGGCATCTGAAAAGGGGCCTGTTGTCGTGGAAAGAAAACGGTCGAGTCGTATTGGCAGGTCCACGACAAACTTCACAACCCTGTAATTTTTTCCGGAATACTCCCTTTCACTATGCGGGTAGGGGAGTCGGAGCGAAAGGGAGCTGGCCAGTTTCTTGATCCGGCGGTTCATTTTACCGGACAGGTATTCGGAGGCGGTCAGGAGCGGACGGGTGTCGATCAGCTGATTGACTGAGGCCCCGGGAATCAGGTAGTTGAAAGGGAGTATCTCTTTGAAGAGATGAAGAACCATCTCCACAAGGTCTTCCTTTTTCCTAACGACAAGACGGTAACGGACACGGTCGTTGATCTGGGCCGCGATCGTTTCCTTTTTGGAGAGGAGTTTGGTGATCAAACTTTCCTTGGATTTCCGACCCCCCTCGTACTTCAGGAGTGGGGTTTCTTTTTTCAGAACCTTGGTCAGGGCTCTTTCAATCTTGTCTTCCACGAGGCTGTAGACATCTCTCAGGCTGATGGGGCAGTTGTAGAGCAATTCTCTTCCATCGATATGGTTGATGATGTTCATCGTCTTCAAGAGGACACAGGCCTGCTCCGAGAACGGTTCTTCCTTTGATGTGAGAAACAGCGAAAGAAACCGGGCCGGCTCACGAATCTCTCTCGGCAGATCGTATTGAAGCTGACTCTTGAGATAACCGCAGGCCTCGTTGTGGATGGCGGCCAGACGCTCCTGATCTTTGGGTCTGGTGATGTCGTACTCGTTGAGCTGGAGAAATCTCCTGACTTCCTCCTCGGATTGGAAGCGGAAACGTCCGGTATCGATAATCGAGTTTCCTTCAAGGACAAGGGTAAGGATCGATTTTTCAGAATCCGAAAGTTTGTCGAGCGGGACCAGGGTCAATGGCAATAATCCTTGGTTAAAAGGCACCTTAAAATATCAGAAGAGACCAATAATGGCAATGAAATTACCGCTGTTCGATTGACAAGCCTTGGTGGGGATGTTACCGACTGACTACAAATGTCTAAGATTGAAAAAATTTTGAGCCGGGAGATTATTGATTCACGGGGAAATCCTACAGTTGAGGTTGATCTTTTTCTGGAGGGAGGGGCCTGGGGAAGGGGGGTGGTTCCTTCGGGGGCCTCGACCGGATCCCATGAGGCGTTGGAATTGAGGGACGGCGATTCGAAGAGATATCTTGGCAAGGGGGTCCGCAAGGCGCTTGGCAATATCCAAGAGGTTCTTTTTCCAAAGATTAAAGGATTTCCTGCCGGCAATCAGGGGGAGTTGGACCGGATTCTGATTGAGACGGACGGGACAGAGACAAAATCAAAGGTGGGGGCTAATGCCATTCTTGCCGTCTCCCTGGCGTACGCTCGTGCCTCGGCAGTGGTGGCCCAACAACCTTTCTATCAATACCTTGGTCAGCTCTCAGGCCAAATGGGGGAACTCTTGCCCGTACCGATGATGAATCTCGTCAACGGTGGCCGGCATGCCGACAACAACATCGATTTTCAAGAATTCATGATTGTCCCGCATGGCTTCGGTTCCTTTACTGAAGCGCTCCGGGCCGGGGTGGAGGTTTTCCACTGTTTGAAAAAAATCCTCTCGGGGCGTGGTTTATCCACCGCTGTCGGGGATGAAGGAGGGGTTGCCCCTCGTTTGTCTTCTAATGAACAGGCGGTGGAGCTTTTGCTGGAGGCGATCGACAAGTCCGGTTATCAGGCGGGAAAAGAGATCGGCATTGCCCTGGATGTTGCGGCAAGCGAATTTTATAAGGGGGATGCGTCTGAGATGATCAGCCTTCTTTCCCAATGGGCCCAGAAATACCCGCTTGTTTCCGTCGAAGACGGACTGGCTGAAGATGACTGGCAGGGGTGGCAGAAGATGACGGAGATTTTAGGAGGGAAGTTGCAATTGGTCGGGGACGATATTTTTGTGACCAACACAAAAATTTTGGAGAAGGGGATCGCCCAAAAGGTGGCTAATGCCATCCTCATCAAACCGAACCAGATCGGGACCCTCACAGAAACCCTGGAAACGATTGAACTGGCCCGTCGTTCTGGCTACAAAATTATTATCTCCCACCGATCGGGAGAAACAGAAGACACCACCATCGCCGATCTCGCCGTGGGAACCGATGCCGGTCAGATTAAGACTGGTGGGCTTTCCCGAAGTGATCGGTTGGCCAAGTACAATCAGCTTTTAAGGATCGAAGAAAGACTAGGAAAAAGGGCCCGCTTTGCCGGTCTGCCTCATTGATTCCTGACACCCTCCAAATTGTTCCGATGGTTCGTTCCGATCTTTCTCAGGTGATCCTGATCGAGAAGGATTCTTTTGCCCTTCCTTATTCAGAATCCCTGTTCCAGATGGAGCTCAACCTTTCCATTGCGCATCTCTACGCGGCCAAACAGGGAGAGAGGATTGTTGGTTATATTGATTTCTGGCATGTGACGGATGAGATCCATCTGATCAATACGGCGGTTCATCCCGGAGATCGACGGAGAGGGATCGGTTCCCTCCTGATTTCTTTTCTGATCGATTATGCCAAAAGGGTCAAAGCGCGCCAGATCTACCTGGATGTCCGCCGCTCCAACGCCCCGGCGATCGGTTTGTACAAGAAATTCGGTTTTGATCAGGTGGGCTTACGCAAAGGGTACTATCGGGATAACAATGAGGATGCGTTAGTGATGGGGTTCAATTTATACTTCTCATCCAACGTCGGACAAAAAGCGTCGGCCGCCAGGGATAAGGGATAAAAACAGACCCGAAGCCGACTGCCTTCGCCCCCTTGGCAAAAATTTTCTGGATATCTTCATAATCCCAGATCGAGGGACCGATGATCGGAACTCTTGTCGTCTGAGCCATCTCTTCAACCATCTTCCAGGTATAAGGCTGGATAATCTTGCCTGACACACCGCCGCCGCCGAATCGGGCCAAGGGAGAAATTTTGTCGCCGAAAATCGCCTTCCAGGGGACGCTGTTGATCGCGATCGCCTCCACGATCCCCTCCAGCCTCTTGGCGATGGTGGTGTAATCGTGGGTGAATGAAAGTTTGGCGATCAGCGGAAAGGGGGAAAGTTTTTTGGCTTCCTGACAGAGGGTCAGGATCTGTTCGGTATCGCTCCCCCGGCCGGCTGGACTGTTGGGACAAGAGAGATTGAGTTCGATTCCAAGAATTTTTTTGTCTTTCAACAGGGTGATCATCTCACCCAGTTCTTTTTTATCAGAGGCCTCGATAGAGACGATGATTTTATAATCTTTAGGGATTGTTGGTGCGACCTCTCGACACCACCAATCAATCCCTTTGTTGGTCAGACCGATTGCATTGATCGTTCCGACACGGCCGATCCTCTTGGCGACACTCCAAGGATGAGACCAACAGAGGTTTCCTTGGCGAGGAAGTCGGGTGAGTGTCTTGGTAACAATGGTGAAGAGTCTGGGATCCAGAAGTCCGCACCACCGGAGCGGCCACTCCCAAGGCCAGCCCTGCCCGTCAAAGGCGAGGGCCCCGGAGGCGACCATGAACTCAAATGAATGATTATTGGAAAAGGTGATCATTAGTTAAGTCTTGACTCTACAGGCCCTTTTTGAGATTTTTAGTCTATGTTGTCAAGCAATGTTCTCGTCCTGAACCGTTCTTATATCCCGATCCACATTACTACCGTAAAAAGGGCTTTTTGTCTGATTTATCAAGGATTTGCCAAGGCTGTGGATAAACAGTTTGAGACCTTTGACTTCCAGTCCTGGAGCGAGCTTTCCGCCTCAACCCACGACGAGACGGTCGGTCTGGTGGGGCGGATTGTCAAGGTTCCGCGGGTGATCCTGCTGACCGCCTATGACCGAATCCCGAGACGAATCATCCGGTTCTCGCGGTTGAATGTCTACCTGAGGGATAACAATACCTGTCAGTACTGTGGCCATAAGAGGATCCGAGGGGAGCTGAACCTGGATCATGTCATCCCCCGTTCCAAAGGGGGGAAGACCTTGTGGGACAATGTGGTGGCCTGTTGTTTTGACTGTAACCGTCGCAAGGGGGGACGGCGGCCGGAGGAGGCGGGGATGAAATTGATCCGTCACCCGATTCGTCCGAAGTGGACCCCATTCATCGATTTCTCGATGAAGCAGATTCGTTACGAGGAATGGCGTCCCTTCTTTAACATCGTCGACTTTACCTATTGGAATCTCGAACTCAAAGAAGAATAAACAAGGGTGGTTTACCCCATGGAGAGCATTGTTTCCTCCTCTGAAGCGGGTCTCCGTTTGGATCTGTTTCTTTCCACAAAAGATCCCGATCATTCCCGTTCTTTTTTTAAAAAGTTGATTGAAGAAGGGAATGTGCTGGTTAATGGGTTTCAGAAAAAAGTAAATTATTCCGTTAGGGAAGGGGAGGAGATCTCTTGCACGATTCCTCCGTCTAAAAAAGGGATGATTGAGCCTGAAGAAATGCCCCTCACTATCCTCTACGAAGATGAGGACCTGATTGTGTTGGACAAACCGGCCGGTCTTGTGGTCCATCCCGCCGCCGGGCATCAATCCGGGACCCTTGTGAACGCCCTTTTGCACCACTGTCGCGGGCTTTCAGTGATCGGTGGGGTGGAGCGTCCCGGGATTGTGCACCGGTTGGATAAGGAGACTTCAGGCGTTTTGGTTGTTGCGAAGAATGACTTCAGTCATCATTCCCTTTCGCAACAGTTTAAGGAACATCAGGTTCAAAAGGTTTATCTCGCCTTGGTTCAAGGGGAGGTCAAAAAGGAAGAGGGGGTTCTCGCATCCTCTCTGGGGAGGCATCCGGTTCACCGGAAGAAGATTTCCTCACGGGGCCGGCACGGAAAAGAGGCGGTCAGTCATTATAAGGTTTCCAAACGGTTCAAAGGATACACCCTGGTTGAGGTGAAACCACAGACCGGCAGGACGCATCAGATCCGTGTTCATCTCTCGGAGGCCGGTTATCCGATTGCCGGGGATTCCTTGTATGGAGGGAAAAAGAGTCCTTTCCTGAATCGTTTTTTCCTGCATGCCACCTCACTTTCCTTTGATCATCCGCGAGAGGGTAAAAGGATGCAGTTCAAAAGCCCCTTGCCGCCGGAGCTGGACCAGTTTATTAACTCCCTACAAGTAAAGTGATGATTCATTCGAAAATTTTGAACAATATTCCTGGGATCCAACACGGTTTTGGGACGCGGTTTGATGCCGCTCCTCCCAACACCCATCTCTTGCAACAGGTTCATGGCAAAAAGGTTGTTGTGATCAGGAGGGGAGATGAAGCGCCCGTTATTGAATCTAAGGGTGATTCACCCAAAGCGGATGCCTGGGTCACGAACGACCCCTCTCTCATCATAGGAATCAAGACGGCCGATTGCGTTCCGATTCTTCTCTATGACCCGGTCCAGAAGGGTGTGGCCGCCGTTCATGCCGGGTGGAAGGGGAGTTTGGCGAACATCTCCGGTGAGGTCGTAAAAATAATGCAGGAGGAATTTTACTCCAAACCCTCAGACCTTGTGGCGGCGATCGGTCCGGCGGTTGGCTTTCACTGTTATGAAGTCGGTTCTGATGTTGCCGATCATTTTAAGAAGGAATTTGGCGAAGACAGACAAGTTTTACAGAAGTTTGGGAGGAAATTCCTCTTGGATACCCAAGCCGTGAATCGGAGACAACTCCATGAGGCGGGACTCCTGCCTGAAAAAATTGAAATTCTTTCCTATTGCACCCATTGTCGCTCGGATCTCCTGCACTCCGTCCGCCGCGATGGCGACGAAGCCGGCCGGCAGGTAAGTTGGGTTGAATTGTTGGGTTAACCGATCTTATCGATCAGTTTCTTCAATTCCCCGGAGGTGTGCAGGTCGCGGATGATGTCGCAGCCGCCGACGAATTCACCATTGATAAAGATCTGTGGCACAGTCGGCCATTGGGAGTATTCTTCGAGCGCCCCCCAAAGCTCTTCATCGGCCAGGACATCGACCGATTCAAAGGGGACTTTGTAGGTCTTGAGGACTTCGACCGCGGCGGCCGAAAAACCACAACGGGGGGCCTCCTTTTGTCCCTTCATAAAAATGATAACCTTATTTCTTTTGACCTGTTCTTCAACCTTCTTGATCAGTTCGGGTGATGACATGGTGTTCTCCTTATTTTTTTTCTTCTTCCGGTGTTAATGTATTTAACGATAGCGCATGAATCCCCCCTCCTTGGGCCTCCATGGAGGAGTGGAGGATCGTATACATCATCCGGTGCCTCGCCACGAGGTTCTTGCCGACAAATTGAGGGCTGACGACTGTTACCTGATAATGATCCATCGTCCCTGTCAGATCCTTCACCCTCACCTCGGCCCCGGGAAGCGCCTGCTCTACCTTTATGACGATCTCATGAGGGTCCATCATTTTGATGATGTCCAATTGCTAACTGATTTTGTCATACTTGGCAAGGGGGTTTTAATTGAAAAATCTATTTAAATCTCAATGAGTTTCACGCGTGCCTGGTACAAATGACCCTCGTGGTGCCAGGCACCGTTGTAAGTACTAGTATTTGATGGTGAAACCCCCTGTCCCGTCGACGCCGACCTGCGATCCCCCCATGAGCGCCAGTTCCCCATAGACGCCGACGCTGAGAGGACCAGTTCGAACTTCGAGAGCATGCATTCCCAAGGAAAATCGGCCCAAGGGGTCCCAAGATCGCAGGTGCTCCGTTCCATCCGGTTTTTTAACGGCAGTTCTGTTGTACAGGAAACCCATGCCGAGTGTCGCAAAGGGGGCCAATGCACGGATGCGTGGGTGGAGATCCGGGGCGAGCGGTTGTAATTCAAATTCACGGATGATGAAACCCATCGCCGACTGGGAATGACGTTCAAACTTTTCATCCCCCAAAAGATTCCGAAGACTCTCATCCAATGGCAGATCCCTCTTGGGCTGAAAAGAATCAGTGGATTTACCGTACAGGAATCGGACATGGATCGGCCCACGCCCCAAAAACCAGCCGACTGGTCTGGCGGCCCCCCAACCGGCGGTATTCACCTGTAAGTCAACCGCAAGGTCGGCACCGTAGATGAACATGGTATCGTTAGGATAAGCCCCTTCCAGATTCACCGGGTCGTGGCCTACAAAACGGGCAAAACCGGCAACCAGTGGTGTGGCGATGACTCGATGGAATCTTTTGCGATCTGGGGAAAACGGGCTTCCGGTCAGGATTTCGTACCGTTGCTGGATCGGGGGGTGGGCCTGCAGGAGCCGTCCCAATTCTGAAAGGCCGTTGGATCGATAGCGTTGTCGTTCCTGGCCGGTGACGATTCCGGGAGAGGCCTCGTCGGTCAGGGTATCCTGCACAATGGCGACCTGGTCCGGGTGAAGACCGAGTTCGACCAGTCTTTTTTGCTCTTCGTCATCAAACTTACCATCATTCGCGTAGGCCTGCGAGATCTCCCGTGAAACGACCTCGAAGTCGATCAGATGCAGGGCGTGCAGACGACGGAGGAGGGGGGGCTGTTCCCGGAGGATTGCCCCCAATTCAAAGAGATCGGCTGTGATGTAATCAACCATCTCCTCATCGGTCACAATTCCAGGAGAACCGGCATCCTTTAATGATTGTTCAATCAGGACGACCCCTTCCGCCGTGAGGCCCGCCTCCTGGATCCTTTGGATTTCCGCCGGACTGAAAGAGCCATCGTCGGCGTAGGCCTCGGTGATAAGGGCCGCTACTTCAGACGCGTCGATTTTTCTGAGTGTGACCGGGTCATCCGCCATGCACCGGTATTCTTCGGCGGGGGAGCAGATGAGTTGCTTACTTTTCCTGGCACCCTCCGACAGTTAATTCCGGAATCCGAAGGGTCGGTTGAGCGTCTCCTACCGGGACCCCTTGGCCATCCTTGCCGCAGGTGCCGATCCCAAAGCCCAAGTCGGAGCCGACCCTATCGATGGTGCGGAGGACCTCCGGGCCATTACCGGTCAACATCGCCCCACGGACCGGTTCGCCGATCCGGCCATTTTCGATCAGGTACCCTTCGTTGACCTCAAAGACAAAATCACCGTTGACCGTATTCACCTGACCGCCCCCCATCTTTTTGACAAAGAGTCCCTTGGGGGTGGAACGGAGAATAGAGGCGGGGTCATCGGTGCCGGGGGCAATGATCGTGTTAGTCATCCGGCAGATCGGTTTGAAGCGGTAACTTTCCCGCCGTCCATTGCCGGTTGAAGGGACGCCATCCTTCATTCCCATCAGATGATCATACATGTAATTTTTCAAAATCCCTTTGTCGACAAGGACCGTTTTTTCCGAAGGGGTTCCTTCATCATCGAAAAGGAACGAGCCACGACGGGTCGGCAGGGTGGCATCGTCCCAGATGGTGATCTGGGGAGTGGCAATTTTTTGCCCCTTTTTCCCGTGGTAAACGGAGAGTTTTTCACTGGCCAGATCTGCTTCAAGGCCGTGACCGATCGCCTCGTGGACCATGGTTCCACCCGCCTCCGAGGAAAGAACAACCGGCATCCGACCGGCCGGAGATTGCTTGGCCTTGAGGGCTAGGAAGGCCTGACGGACCGCCTCCCTGGCCACCTTCTCTGGTGTTTCTTTTTCCAACAGTTCCAACCCGAGATACCCCCCGACAGGGTAATAACCGGTTTGGATCAGGCCGTTGGTCGCCGCAGTGATATGGACAAAAAAGAGGGTGTAGCTCCTTTCTTCTTCGGTCAAGGCACCCAGCGAATTGGCAATCCAGAGGTTTTTACGATTGTCTCCATAGACCACCTTGACCTGTTTGACCGGACCACCGGCCTCCCACCCGATACGGGCCGCCTCAGTGACAAAACCGACCTTCTTTTCCAGTTCCGTTTTCCAGGGAGGGATTTCAACAGGGAGTGAAAGCCCGGAGGATGTTGATTTGAGTTTGATCGGCCGGCCAAAGGTTTTTGCCTGGACCGCCTCAGAAATCTTCCCGGCCAAGGCGAGGAGTGCTTTTTCAGATATTTCGTTGGTGTAGCCGTAGGCGGTTTGATGATTATGAATAACACGGATTCCCACCCCCCGGTCCACTCCCTGAACGATCTTTTCTATCTTTTTGTCCTCAGAGATGATCTGTGTCGGCTCCGATTCCTCGGCGTAAATTTCAGCAAAATCGCCGCCGTTTTTAAGGGCTGTTTTTAAAATTTTTTGGCAGTCGAAATTTTGAATCATCAGTTGAGAATATCCATAAAAGCAGAGACTGAAAAGAGCGCCTTACCAACCCCTGCCGGGCCATAACCGGGAGGGAGGGGAAGGTTATGCTTATAAAATGTTTCACGGTAAACTTCAAGGAGTCTGAGATAATAATCCAGGGGGGGTGGTTCCGGGTTGGTGGTGTAAAGGGTTGTTCCCGGTTCGACGCACCAGACGGTAAAGCGGGGGGCGATCCCGCGGGACATAAAATAGTTGAGGCCTTCCTCGGTCGAACGGATCGCCTCAGAGACGGTTTGAAAACCGTGGGGTTTTGACATTTCGATTCCAGCTACGAAATTGGGAATCACTTGGGAAGGGCCAAAGATTTCGGCGGCATCCAGAATCCTTTTGATCCATTCATCGCGGCCGATCATTTTTTCTTTTCCAGGGCAAAGTTGGACAAAGAGGTTTTTGTCCCAGACCTCAAAATTGGGGTGGTAGATTTGGTAGCCCGCTTTTTTCAGTTGTTTGACATTTTTTAGAGGAAGGGCCTGAACCACCGCCTTGGGGATCCAGCGCCCTGGGAATTTTGATTCAATCGCCTCGGCATAACGGGCGTAGAATGCCGCCTCATCCATTCCTTCCAGTGTTGAGGTAATGCTGCCGCCGGTAACAGTGTAGGCCTGGCTGACCCGTTCTGTATCTTTCTCTTTGATGATTTTCAGCCCTTCCAGGATCTCTTCCACCTGTTTGACACCGGTGTAAGAACGCTCCTTTTTCTGTTGGCGGTAGTTTTCATTGATATCGCAGAACTGGCATTCTTCTTTTTCCCCCCAGTATTGGCAGAGCCGGAAGGCGGTGAGGTAGATCAGATAACCCCATTCAATCGTTGGTGCGATATCCTGCACCGGTTTGCCGCTTGAAAGTGGTTCGTCGTAGTAAGCAGGACGCGAAGGGGGGAGAACGGTTGCGAGAGTTTCCCCCCCTTGACACAATCGAAACTCTCCCTCCTGCCAGTTAATCTGATAGGGGGAATGGGGATTCAGACGAACGGAGACGATGGTCCTTTTTAAATCATAAGGCCCCCCGGTCAGTGCAATTTCTTCAGGGGCCGCTGTTTTTTCAAGAGGGCTCAACTCTTTTTGCAAAACCCTGTCGAAGGAAAAAATAAAATAGGACTTTTCCTTTTTGCCGGACATCCTTTGAAGGGCCTCTTCCGTAAAGGCGATTCCAAGCCGGAGCAAGTCAGTCTTCAGGATCGCCTCTGGAGGCAGGTCACCGAAAGATTTGATGAGGGTGTCCATCATTCAAAATGATGAAATCATATCCCTTTTTGTGAGTCAATATCTCCGACTTAAGTTTTAGAGATTCCTAAGGCCCTTTTTTCTGGTAGAATGATCCGATGCTGGTACGGGTCCTATTTCTTATTTTTGCGGTGATGATTGTTCTGCCTGGTCTTGGATTTGCGGGATCGGATCTCCTGCCGGATCGGTTCAATGGTCCCCTGGTCTATGAAACTTCTTTGGGGGTTGGTCTGATCAAGGGTTACGATTTTTTTGAGGGGGAAGAATTCAAAAGGGCGATCACCAGTCTGCCGGGGGCAGGACTGATTTGTTCTTATGGGACCCGGGCGGCGCAACCGGGCAACCGTCCTTTGACATACCCGACCCTTCTGCCGAGGCCGCGTTGGAAACGGTCAATCTTTTGCCTCAATATTCCCTTCTGAAATCCGAAAATCGTCGTAGTCGCAGATGGCAGGGGTTTTTGTGCCATCGCCATCGGTCAAAAGGCCGAATCCCACTGGGTCTTTATCAGGACTGGACTTAAAGAGACGCTGGTATTCTTTGACGATGTTGAGAGAGACGGTTTGCCACTGGCCAAGGTTTTGGGAACCACTGGCGGCCGTCACGACATAAAAATCACCGGGGGTATCCTCAGTGACCGTTCCGACCGGGAGATCAGTGCTCCAGACATATTTGACCGCTTTTCCTCCATAGCCGCCAAAGATGATGTAAACGCCGCAGGCGTTATCATTAAACTTCTCGTGGTTTTTCGGAGTGGGGATCGCCTTGGCCCGCCATCGCCAGGAGATGTTGGGCCATCGGGAGAGCTCCCAGTAAAACCGCTTGAAGATCTGTACGCCAATATCTTGAGTTTCTCCTGAGGCCGTCGCGTTGAGGTAGTGATTATCACCCTCTGTCTGGACCGAATAGACCTGCATCGCCTTCCCTCTCTGAAAGGGGTAGGTTCTGAACCTCGTCGGGAACTTGCCGACCGGCTCTGTATTAAAACCTTCTATGACCCGGAGTGGGGGCAATGGTTTGAGGCTGTAAGGGTTCGCCCAGAGTCCCCAAGGAGGGGAAAGGAGAAAAACCGTCACAAAAAAGTAGCCCTTGCAGAGGCGACTTTGTTTGGTTATCTTAGGAGACCTATGTGGCATCAGTGCTTCAAATTTATTTTCAGAGTCGGTCAGGTAATTTCCTATGCTGTCCGGTTCAGTCTACTCGTCTTCATAGGGACAAGCAACAAATTATGGGACGTGGAATAAAAAAGATCGGCATTGTCACGGAATATTTCTACCCGCATCTGGGGGGGATTACCGAGCATGTTTACTATTTCTCCAAGGAACTGGCCAGGAGGGGATTTGAGGTCGTTCTCCTGACAGGATTCAAGGGAGAAGAGCTCGAGGTCGAACTTCCGCCGTCGGTGAGGATTATCCGTTTGGGAAAGAGCATTTCCATTTTTTCAAATAACTCTTATGGCAGGGTGACCATCGGCACCAATCTGGGGAGAAAAATCAAAAAGGTTTTAGCCGATGAGCAGTTTGATCTCCTTCATATTCATTCGCCGATCATGATGACACTCCCCCTCCTTTTCCAGAAATATACCAATACGGTGACTATCGGCACTTTTCATACCTATTTTGACACCCTTTTCCCCTATAAAATTTGGCGGAAGACGTCTCAGCGTTATCTTGACAAACTGGACGGTCGGATTGCCGTTTCGCAATCTTGCATCGATGCAATGAATCGATATTTCCGGGGAGACTATACGATCATTCCCAACGGGGTCGAGACCTCCTGGTTTTCCACCCCTTCAGGCCGGATCCAAAAATATGACGATGGGTCGCAAAATATCCTGTTTCTCGGGCGGCTTGATCCCCGTAACGGCCTCAATATATTGTTGGATGCTTTTCCGCATATTGAACGGAAACTTCCGAATGCCAGACTCATCGTTGTCGGAGACGGGCCGATGCGGCATTTCTTTGAGAAAAGGGCCGGCACCTTGATCAACCGCAAGATATTTTTTGAGGGGCAGATCAATGGAAATCGTCCCGACTATTTTGCCACCAGTCACGTCTTTTGTTACCCGGCCACCAAGGCCTCTTTCGGCATCACCCTCCTTGAGGCGATGGCCGCCGGAACGCCGGTTGTCGCGGCCGATAATCCCGGTTTTAAGGGGCTCATCCGGCATGGGGTCAACGGGTTTCTTGTCCCCAAGGACAACCCTCCCATCCTTGCCGAGGCCCTGGTCAAAATTTTGGACGAAAAGGGCCTCGCCCAGAAGTTGGTTGAGGGGGGACGGGCGGAGGCGGAAAGACATTCTTGGGCCAAGGTGACGGATAGGGTCATCGAGTTCTACAACCAGATTTATTTGCAAAAGAAGGGAGTTCCGTTTGGGTGAACTACCCTTGCCGTTCAGGGTTTACGTCGAGGTCTTCCTTATCGTTCTGGGTGGTGTCGGGCTTGGTTTTCTCCTTCTCATCCGTTTCTTGCGCTCCTTTAAATCAGGCCAACCGATTCGGATCCTCAGGAGGGGGCTGGTTTTTTTATTTTATGGGATTATGGCCTTCTTGGCCTGTTCTGCTTTTATTCCTTGTTTTAATCCCTGGGGAGAAACTCTCTGTCACGGCCCCCGTTCCGAGAAACTGGTGGCTTTAACCTTTGATGACGGGCCGAACGAACCGTACACCTCTCAAATTCTGGATATCCTTAAAGGGTACGACGTCCCCGCGGCATTTTTTGTGGTTGGTAAAAATGTGGAGCGATACCCTGGAGTGGTGGAGAGGATGAACCGTGAAGGCTTCCTGGTAGGGAACCATACCTGGGATCATCGTCCTCTTGTCTGGATGAGGTCTGACGAGGCCGAAAAAGAAATCCTGGGATGGGAAAGAGCGATGAATGGTCTTGGAACACCTCCCGCAAAACTTTTTAGGGCTCCCCATGGTTGGAAGAGTCCGTGGCTGGTTTCTTTGTTAAAGGGGAGGGGGTATCGTTTCATCGGGTGGAGTCGGGGTGTCTGGGACAGTGATCAGCCAGGGGTTGATATTTTGTTCAACCGGTTGACGAAAGAAATGACAAATGGAGAGATTATTCTTCTTCATGACGGGGCCGAGGCTCGCGCGGGGGTGGATCGGAGCCAAACGGTTACCATTCTTCCCGCCGTCATTGAATCGTACCGAAAGAACGGGTTTCAATTTGTTTCCCTGGAGGAATTTTTGAAACGAGCCCCTCGATGAAAGGTCTGCCGCATCTCTATAAAATAGGGATCCGTTACCCCAAATCGGTGATCGGGATAGCGCTGCTTTTTTCCTGCCTTTCGGTTGTCGTGGCCAGAAATCTGAAGATTGAAACCAGCATGACGGCCCTGGCCCCGAAGGATTCCGAAAGTGTCCGGGGGGAGAAGGAGTTCAAACGCTATTTTGGAAGCAACAGTTATCTCCTCTTGACTGTGGAAGGGCCCAACGCGGAGGTGGCAGAACATTTTGCCGACGAATTGTCCTCCCGAATGGAGGGACTCACAGAGGTCGTTTACATCGATTACCGCCGTCCCGTTGACTACTTCAAAAAACGGCAATGGCTCTATCTCGAACTGGATGACTTGAAGGAGATTGAGCGGCGTATCGACCGGACCTTGAGGCTTCAAAAAAAAGGACTCAGTTTTGTTTTTAGCGACCTGATGGATTTTGCCGATGAAGAGGATCGCCCGGACCTCAATTTTGACGACATTTTTAAAAAGTATGAACAAAAACTGTGGCGTTTTTCCAAGTATGAAGCCAATGAGGCGGGCAATTTCATTGTGATGAGGGTCAAGGTCCAGGAGGGGACTGAGGATATTGAATCGGCCCGGAACCTTGTCAACAAGATCAAAAAAACGGAGCAGGAGCTCAAACAGCAGAGAGACAGTTACCAACCGGTCACAGTGGGTTACACCGGCACCTTGCAGACGACGATCGAGGAATCGGACCAGATCAAGAAAGAGATGGCGATTGTCTCCGCGGTGGTTGCCTTCATCCTTATTCTGATCCTCTATCTTTATTTCCGAAGGGGAGAGGCGATCTTTTTGATCGGTCTTCCGCTGCTGGCCGGCATCCTCTGGACAGGGGGGATCATTTACTGGTCTCTGGGGCATCTCAATTTGGTGACCAGTTTTGCCGGCGGCATCCTTGCCGGCCTTGGCAGTGACTATGGCATTTATCTCTTGAGCCGATTTTATCTGGAAAGGGAAGGGGGCAAAGATTTTCAGACCGCCTGTCGTCTGACCTTTGAAAACACCGGTCAGGCCACCTATGGCTCAATGGTGACAACGGCAGGGGCCTTTGTCGCCTTGTTGTTCTCCAAGTTTGGCGTCTTTTTTGAGTTCGGTCTCTTGGGGGCGATCGGCGTTGTTCTTAATTATCTGGCGATGATCATTGTTCTGCCAAGCCTGCTCACCTTTTTTGACCGTCAGAAGGAAAAGGCCGGCGTCTCTCTGTTGAGTGCACGATTCTCAGGCTTTCGTAGCGGCCCCCTGATGAGCCGACCGGTTGCGGTTGTTCTGGCGGCCGGGTTGCTTATCACCGCGGCCGCTTTTACCGTCCCCTCCGGTTCAAAGATCCACTTCAATGAAGATATGATGGTGAATAAAAAACTCCCGGGGAACCGCCTCTATTCAAAAATGGATACGATTAAGGGAACCCCCTTCAGTCCGACAATCCTGATCACCAATGGGATTAAAGAAACCGAAAAGACGGTCAAGACCCTGGATCAGCTGATTGAAAAGGATAAAACCAAGAGACTTGTTTTTGATCAGACTGTCGGTCTGCCCAGCCTGATTCCCCCCGCGCAACCCGAGAAAAAGAAGGTTATTGACTCGATTGCCCACAAGATTGTGGATCTTCAATGGATCTCCAGAAAGCAGAAGCTCGATTTTCTCCTGGGTTTCAAGGAGACACTCCGCTCCCCGCCGGTCACCCGTGAAAATCTCCCTGTTGAGGTGAAGCGGGCCTTTGAATCACCGACCCACAAGGATATTTTTGCCGTCTATCTTTTTCCCGCCTTTTCCCGCCTCTCTTCGGAATCGCTCCGGCGATACCATGACGGGATCGATGCCTTGAAGAGGGAGATGACAGCCCTTCATTTTACGGCGGTCGATGGGACCTTTGTCTATGATGAGATTGTCAAACTGATTGAAAAGGAGTCTCCTCGGGGGATGATGCTGATCGTTCTTCTTTTGACGGCCGTGATGTACCTTTTGAGCCGTTCTGTGGTCAGGACCTTCCTGATCATGTTAAATCTGCTGACCAGCCTTGTCCTTCTTTCGGCAATTCTGGTTATTGCCAATATCCCGCTCAACGTGATGAACATCGCCGCGATTCCTGTCATCCTGGGGACCGGGATCGACAGCTTCGTCCACTTTGCCCAGCGGTATGATGAGAGCGGCGATATGGCGGCTACCCTCAGGGAAAAAATCCCCGCGATTATTTTTTCCAACCTGACGACAATTATTGGTTTTGGCGGTTTTCTGCTTGTCTCGAACCCGGGACTTCGATCCGTCGGGTGGGTCGCCGTCATCGGCCTGACCTGCGTAACCCTCCTTAGCACCTTTGTCTTCCCGCGGTGCCTTATTCTTGAGGGAGGCTCAAGGAGGAGGTGGGGGTAACCTGTTTTTTTTCGTGAAGGTGCGTGCCCAGGTGTTTCAACCAGGACCAGGCCCTGTCGGTTTGTTCGCCAAGGGTACAGGCGATTGGCACCAGAATAATCCCGGCAACGACGTCGATGGTGTAGTGATACCTCAAATAAATTGTTGATACCACCAGACTGGTTGCCGGCAGGAGAAAATACCAGAAGAGCCTTCGTCGGTAACGAAAAGCAAAAACGAGACAGATCAGGGTATTGGCGGTGTGGAGACTGGGGAAGACATCCCTCATGTTGGAAAAACTCTGGTAGAGATGGTTATTCAGTTGCGTCAGGAGGCCTCCCTCCAGAGGAATCATGTACAAATGGGACAGCCCGTAATAAGGGCCGATCCCGGGAACCAGGATGTAGCCGACAAAACCGATGTAACAGCTGTAGAGATAGGCGAGCATGAATCTCCGAAAGGAGGTCTCCCGGTCGACGGGGCTTCTGTAAAGGGAGAACCCCAGAAACATCGGGTAGAGGAGATAGGAATGATAAATGGCCGAGAAAAAGTCGTTGAGACCGGGAGAGACAAGTCTTTCCATCCAGACCGAGAGGTGGGACCCAAACAGGTTCAGGTCCCACTGGATCAGCATTGCATCCATGACCTTGGGGTTGAGGGTGACCACGAGGTCGTGCATATTTTCGTAAATAAGCGCCATGATGACGAAGGGGAGCCATGATTTGACCAGTTGGGTTATGGTGAATCCGGAAATCTTCCGGTGCTGGACAATCCAGGCAAAAGCGGAGACGATTGCGATGTGCAAAAAGAATCGTCCTGCAACGGCGTAAAAATAAGGCCAGTTGAAGGGGCCTGTTGATTGATTCCGGACGTGGGCTGTCAGCGCCCAGAGAATTGTTCCAACCGGGAGGATGGCGAGCAAGACCGCCAACCAGAGGTAAGGGATCAGACGACGGTTGCCGAGCATGAGGACCCAGAAAAAGGCGGCCGGCAGGAGGATCGGCCACTTGAAAGTATCCCAGGTGGTGACACGGGGGAGATAAAGGGCAAGGGCCACCACCAGAAATATCCCCGCCAGGATATACTCCGGCTTCAGGTTCTCAATGGCAATTTTGCGGATTTTCCAGAGCATGAGGTTTGCTGTTTATGCGAAGTTGATTATGATGTCCAGAAGCTTTTAGGAATTCAAGTCGGCTTCTTTGAGGGTACTGTTACGCATCAGGAACCTTCGGCCACCCAGCGTCGCTACCGCAATACTGCCAGCACAGGTGCTGAGGACATAAGAGACAGCTCTTTCCAGGAGTGTAATGGCAATCGCCGTCTCCAAACTGACGCCAAAGAGGTGGAGGGCGGCTGTCAGGCCTCCTTCAGTCGGCCCCAGTCCTCCCAGACTGGGCATGATACTGCAGATCAGGATCACAATGGAAAGCGTTGCCGCTTGAGTGATGGAGAGATGGACTCCGAAGGCGGCGGAAACAACCATCAGCCTCAAAAGATCCTGAAGCCAGACTAGCGAGGAAAATCCGATAGCGCCGCCGAAATTCTTTGGGTTGATACGGAAGGAGTGGACCAGTCTTCGACGTGACAAGACCCATTCACGAAATTTTCCAATAGACCGGTAGCTGAGGAATAGCCCGATCATCAGGACGAGAATGAGAAGGGCGATCAAAATAATGTTATTGAAGCGGTGAAAAAGTCTGAGGAGTGTTGGAAAGGAGAGGGCTACGACAAAGAGCGAAGGGACCAACGCGGCAACCCTGTCGTAGAAGATGGAGACAAAGGCCTTCTTCAGATCGATGGGCGTCCATTTTCGCAAAAGGGTGATCCGGGAGACCTCCCCCCCGATCCGGCTTGAAGGGAGGATGTTGCTCACAAAGATGCCGATGATGATACCGATAGAGGTTTGACTGAGCCGAACGGGGCAGCCGAGACCGAGCAAAATTTTCTTCCAACGGGCCCCGCTGATCACAACGCTGACGGTATAAAGGGCCACCGCAGTCAGGACGTAGGAGAGACGAACCTCTCCCAGCGAATAAACAGCTTTAACAAAGGAAGACCAAAGATTCATTGGAAGATTGAGTCTGGAAGAATCGTTGGATCAAGTCAAGGGGTGGTTCACCCAAGGGTGCTTCACCCAGAGGTATGTGAGGTCTGGGTGAAGCACCCCTGTTTAGTAGGCCGGGATGACGAAATTATTGCCGGCATTGTCGATTAGGTCCGTATCATTACCTTCAAAAAACAGCTTGTCTTCAAAAGAGTTATCCAGAGCAGGACTGATCGTGAAAGGGAAGGGATTCTCTCCCCAGGCCAGGCTTGATTCAAGGCCAGTGCAATTTGTCTGGTCCACGGGAGTAGGGATCTCTGAATTGTCTGTACGCTGGGTGCAGAAGGTTGCCGGGATGTTGCTCAATTCCTGTCTGTTGGAATTAATCTTGAGCAGGGAGTAGCCGTTTTGGTAGTCCCCTCGTCCTAACACCTTGGTGACGGCAGGTGATGCGGAGGCGTCGCTGTCAAATTTAGTCACAGTAAAATCGCCGACACCACCAATGGCAGTGCCGGAACTATCCATGGTGACACGGCCTGTGAGGCGGCTGCGGCTTTTAAAAATGATGTCATCACCGGTTCCAAAATTCTCGTCTAAGCCGCTATAGGAAGAACCGTGGGCAAAATTGAGATCGAGGGAACCAATGGTATTCTCACCTTCCTTCACTTCCGCATAGGTGGCAACTCTGACAATACGGATGCGGACCAGACTGCCGCGCGTCTCCGCTTGTTCCGTATTGGCACTTGTTGTGTCGGACATATTGGCGATTCTGACAACACCGCTGTTATCTTTCCCGTAGATTGTTGTCTCCTGACTGTTGGGTACTTCACCCAAGGGTGAATCACCCTTTGTTGTGATGACACAGTCAAAATAACGATTGTCTGCGGTGCCGTTGTCGATTGTTCCATAGAAAGCGATCGGGATTAAATCTCCCGCCGTCAGCGGGGAGGCCCCTGTGCAATCAACATTCTTGTCTTTGGAAAAGACTTCCTCCAGCTTCCCCCTCAAATGACCGAGAAGAACCCGAATCTTGGTGACGACACGGGGGTATTGATTGGGGTCCCCGAAGATATCGGTCAAGACATAAACATTATCTGTGTTGGTATAGGTGGTCCAGTCATCGCTGGTACCGGTGGTCAGGGCGGAAAGTCCCGAAGAAGCACTCCCCGAACTATTGATATTCGGGAGGAGCGCCGAACCTGCAGTTTCGACCCTTAACGCCACTGTTGAGGCATCAATGTTGTTGGCTGTGGTGTTCGTCTCCTCTTCAGAGGTGGGGTTGCTACTGCAGTGCGCCAGTGAAAGCCCCAACACGAGGGTGATGAGTATTCTGCTGGTTTTCATAAATCTCCTCCCTTTCTTGGATTGGTTGTCATAAAGGTTCATGAGTTCCAAAAACGTGTTTGGTTTATGGGGAAGAGAGAGGTAGAAACGATGAAGCTCCGGGAAGCTCTCTTCGATCTCTTTCCAATTTCTCTCTGTGATGAATCCGGTCATTTTCAGCCCTCCTTTATTCACACCCCGATTATAACGACGAGCTTTCCGGCCCACAATCAAAAAATATATTTTTCATGTTCATTTGAACACATTTATTATTATAAATAATTGTAATTATTAGTTATTTTATAAGTAAAATTTAGAATTTACAATACTTAGACTTGTATATGAACACGATAGGGACGGAAGGTACCGGGTACCTTTTGGCCAAAAGGTACCCGGTACCTGGGGTTATGTGCCCAGGGCCGGAGTCGAACCGGCACGCCCCTTTCAGGGCTTGGGATTTTAAGTCCCATGCGTCTTCCTGTTCCGCCACCCGGGCAAAACAACAGGTTCGGGATGCCATTTTCCCTGTGGAAAAGCAAGCCAGAGATGTGTAGACTAGCGCCCCGGTGAGACGACTATTTCTTCCAGGACTGTTTCTCCTCTTTTTGGTCCTTGCCAGCCCGGTGGCCGGGGCGGCGGAGGGGATACCTGTCGCCGCTATCTATGCGATGACCGGCCGCGGGGCCAGCTCCAACCTTCGTCACCTTCAAGGAGTTCAACTGGCGGTCGATCAGATCAATGCCGCCGGAGGGCTTTTGGGTCGACCGATTGAGTTGATCCCGCTGGACAATGAAAGCACCGCAGTCGGGGCCGCCATGGCGGCTAAAGAGGCGGTGAAGAAAAAGGTGGCGGCGATCCTCGGCTCCTCCTGGAGCGCTCACTCTCTGGCAATTGCCCCGATCGCCCAGGCCGCCAAGATTCCGATGATCAGCAATTATTCCAGCAATCCCAAATTGACCTTGATCGGCGATTATATTTTCCGTATGTGTTATATTGATACCTTTCAGGCAGCGGTGATGGCCCGTTTTGCCCGGGAGAATCTGCAGCTTAAAAAAATTTCCATCCTTTACGAAGCGGGGAACGATTACAGCACCGATCTTGCCAATTATTTTGAAAAAGAATTCCGGCGTCGGGGAGGGGAGGTTGTTACCAAGCGGTCCTACCTGAAGGACTCGCTCGATTATGCGGCCGAATTAGGTGAGATCCGGCAGGCCAAAGCGGAGGCGATCTTTCTGCCGGGGTATGAAAAGGAACCGGGTCTGATCATCAACCAGTCCTACAAAATGGGGATGAACCTCCCTGTTCTGGGAACCGATAGCTGGGGGGACAAGGTCCCCAAGTATGTGGGAGGGGCGATCAAAGAGGCGTATGAAGTACAGGCCTGGAACCCCGAAATTCCGGATCCTGAAAACCAGAAGTTTATCAGAGAATATCAAAAAAAGTTTGGGGACAAAGAGGAGATCCTGGCAGGCGTTGCCCTGGCCTATGATGCCACGCTGTTGCTGGCGGATGCCATCCGGCGGGCCCATTCGCTGAGTCCAAGACTGATCCGCGATGCCTTGGCGCGTACCGAGAATTTTGTCGGCATTTCCGGCCGTATCCGGTTTGACAAAAACCGGAATCCCATCAAACCGGCCGTCATCAATCGGTACTTGAACAGTGACCAGTACCATTATTATATGACGATCAACCCATGAAATCTTTGGTCAAGGAAATCAATGCCGCCATCGCCCTCACCCTTTTGGTGGTGGCCCTCCTTTTTGTGGCTATTTTTTTTCCGTACCAGAAGAGGGAAAAGGATCGTTTTCTCAAGGAGCGTCTCTTTTTCCTTCAGACCTTTGTGAAGAGCGAGGAAAGGACGCTCGTTGATCCGATCTTTGAGAATAACCCGGGGGTCTTGAGGCAGCACTTGAGCCGGCTTGCCAAGACGGAAGGAATAGAATCGATCGCCGTCTTTGACGCCGCCGGCCAACTCCTGGCAGACCACCCGGAGGACCCTCAGGGGCACAATCTGGGGCCGGAACAGAGGGAAGAGGTTGTTAAAAAAGAGGGGGGCTCCTTCCAGATTGCCTCCTGGAATGGGGAACAAGCGATGATTTACCGGGCCCCCTTTCAGGTGGTGCAAGAGACCATCGGGTATATTCAGGTTGTCTATTCGCTCAGAGATGTGGCCCGTATCCAAAAGGCATCGCTCCTTTTCTTTTTTCTTTTTCTGACCACCTTGGTGGGAACGTCAACATTCCTCCTCAATTTGATGATGTCCAATTTAGTGACGCGGCCGATTAGGCGACTCGTGAAGGCTACGGAAGCGGTGGAGGGGGGGAAGCTGGATGTACGGGCCAAGAGGGCCAGGAATGACGAGATCGGGCAATTGAACGAATCGTTCAATAAGATGATCGCCCGTTTGCAGGGGAGTTTTGAGGAGATTGAGAAACAAAACATCGAACTGAAAGAACTGGATCGGCTGAAAGACGAATTTCTGGCGAATGTCTCCCATGAGATCCGGACCCCTCTGCATGCGATTATCGGCTTCTCGGAGGGGATGTTAGAGGAGATCCGGGAATCGGAACAGAAGAAATACCTCCAGACCATCTTGGACAATGGCCGGTCGCTTTCAGCCCTTGTGGAGAGGCTTCTTGATTTCTCCGAGATCCGGGCCCAGCAGATGGGGTTGGGGCGGGAGTTTTTCCCGATACAGAGGGTGACGGACAATGTCCTGCTGATGGCCCAGCGGTTGATCGGTGAAAAACCGATTCATTTGGTGGATCAAATCCCCAAGGAACTTTCTCCTGTCTATGCCGATCCCCTTCGGGTCCAGCAGATCTTTCTCAATCTTCTGGAAAATGCGGTCAAATTTACGGAAGGTGGAGAAATTACGCTCATGGCCGGGGAAAGACCGGAGGCGATCCAATTTGCGGTAAAAGACACCGGGATTGGGATCCCGCAGGAAACGATGAAGTATATTTTTGAGGAATTCCGTCAGGGGGACGGTTCCACCAAGCGGAAATATGGAGGGACCGGCCTCGGCCTTTCCATTGTGAAAAAACTGGTTCGTCTTCATGGCGGAGAAATTTGGGTCGAGAGCATTGAGGGGAAGGGAAGCACCTTTTCCTTTACACTGCCAAAGGCGTAAAGTAGGGTGCGGCGTTTTGGCGCGGTAGCAAAGTGGTAATGCATCGGTCTGCAAAACCGATATACGGCGGTTCGATTCCGCCCCGCGCCTCATTATAGGGGCTCGCGTCGCCCCCTCCACGGGCAGAGCCCGATGGAGCCTCCCCCTCAACGCCGCTCTGCGGCTGTTTCTTCTTACTCGTTCTCCCCGGTTATGGAGTAACCTTTTTCGTTGACGTCGATTTCAATCGTCCCCATCTGGTCGGTTCGATAAGCCGGGATCCCCCTTTCTTCCAATCTTTTTAAAACAGCCGGGTGTGGATGGCCGTAGTCGTTTTCTTTCCCGACCGAAATAATGACCGCCTCCGGCTTGAGCGTCTTCAGGAAATTTTCATGAGTACTGGTCTGACTTCCGTGGTGGCCCAGATGGAGCAGGTCGATGTCGCCAACCAGTTCCCCTAACCTGGTTTCCAGGTCGGTCGTCTCTGTGATTCCCGAGGGTCCGCCTCCGGTGAGATCCCCTGTCGTCAGATAGCGAAAATTGCCGAACTCAATCAACAGGACGGCAGAGCGACCGTTTTCATCCTCTTGGGGGAGGGTTAAGGAAAGGCCGTCTTCGTATTTTCCATTAATCAGGGGGGTCGAGATCGTCATTTCACCCAAAGGCCATTGCTGACCCGGAGGAATCTCCCGTCTCCACGGTCCGGTGAGTGAGCGATAACCGGCGTAAAACGCCTTATCCTCGGCGGAATTATTTCCCCGATCCCAAATGCCATCCGTTGGAACCCAGTCGTCATCCGTTCCGAGGGTCCCATCCCGGCCGGGTAACAGGTCGAAGAGCCCGCCAATATGGTCCCCGTCGTAATGGGAGACAAAAAGGAGGTCGATTTTTCCGATCCCGGCCTCCTCCAGATACGGGATAATCCTGTTTTTGCCGGAGCCCAACGGGCCGGCATCGATCAAGACCGTTTTTCCTGAAAGAGAAATGAGGAGTGTGGCATCCCCCTGGCCAACATCGAGGGCAACGATCCTCAGAATGGCATCGGTTTTTCCGCTGTTGTCTCCAGTTTCGGAGGAACCAGAGGTTCTTTCCTGGGGAAGATCCGGGAGGGGGGAACAGGAGGAGAGCAGGACAAAAAGCAGAAAAAGTTTCTTCATGATCGTGAAAGAGATGCAAATAACGTGCCTTTAACGAACGGATGATAACAAGGTGGTTTGTGGCGACGCGAGCCCCTAGAGAACAGTTCGAAAATCGAACCCACGGTTCGAAAAACGAACTCTTTCAAATCATCAGGAGGGGATCCCCTTCCAGTACCGGGAGTCCATTCCGCTCCGGCCGCGGAATGTCTCCCTGCGGTCTCGGCCCCATATTTTGTGGGCCATAGGGTGATGGGGCCTGTGACAGCTACTTTCAGGGAATCCCCTCCTGATGATTTGGCACTTTATTTGCAGAAGACAAGAAACATGAAGCAGAATCTCTTATTGGTTGTTTTTATTTTTTTCACCTCGAACCTCTTGGCCGTTGACCGATCGGGGGGTCCGGATAACGAGCCAACCGTTCAGGAGGTTCAGGAGGCGGCCCTCCGGTATACCGGTTCCAATCCGATGGAGTTGGAATCCTTGAAAAAAAAGGCAAGATGGTCTGCGGCAATGCCGAGGTTGCAGTTCGGCTACGCCAGGGAACTCAAAGATGTCATCAGTCTGTCCTCGAAAGACAGTGTGCAGGTCAGTGGCGGCAATGTCTTTATTGGCCCCGATGAGAATGATCTTTCGAAGAATTTTAACAGCGGGACCAGTGTGGATGTCCGCGCCGTCTGGTATCTGAACGAACTTGTTTTTAACAAGGACCTGTTGGATGTCGGGGTGGAACAGAGGAATTGGAACCGAGAGAGAAGCCGCATTGCGAGCGAGGTCGCAGAGCTCTACTATGCCCGCCGGAGGGTTCAGGAAGAAACTGTCAATAATGTCCACGGCCGGTGGCTGAAAATTGCTGAATTGACGGCCCAGCTCGATGCCCTGACAGGGGGGTGGTTTAGTCAGCATCTGGGAAGGGCCCAACCATGAGGCGATGGCTGTTTTTGGTCTTCCTTTGGGTGAATCACCTTGTTTACGGCTGTGGGACCCCGGACATGACCCTCCGTTCACTTTCTTCGGACCAGCCGTATGTTTTGCAGGCAACCCCGATGCAGGAAGAGATCCCGCCGGATACCCTTTTTCATCTTTCCTTTTCACGCCCCCTGGATCTGGCGAGCATTGATGAGAAGGCGGTTTTGGTTGTTGAAGGGCAGTTCTCGTTTGAGCCGTACAAGAGTATGTCCAAGATGATCCAGGAGATTGAGGAGGGGAAGATTGCCTCTCATCCGGTCTTGAGACAGCTCTCTGAAGAGAAATCAAAACTGGCGATTCAACCCAGGATCCCGCTCCAACCGGGGGCATGGTATTCCCTGGTGGTGACTTCCAGACTCATGACGGAGGATCAGTTTTCTTTTAATCAAACCCCGGCCGATTCAGCCACCCCGTTTGTCAAGTATTACTATGTCCTGGAAGAGGGGGCCTCCCCGAAAGGCTCTGGGGGAAAGGCCCCGGCGGGAAACCTCACCGGTTCCTCCTCGACCTCATCAAAATCCTCCCCCGACCGTCCCCCCCCTCAAGTCACACTGAACGAAATCTATTATGATGCCGTCGGGAGCGATACCGATGGGGTCTTGTTTGTGGAGTTGAAGGGGAAGGAAGGGGAAGATCTCTCCGACCTTCAGGTTCTTTTTGTGAATGGGGATGATGGCAAGATTAGTGACAGTTTTGTCCTGCCGAGCGGGTCGGTTATCAAAGAAGGGGGTCTTTTTGTGATTGCCGACAGTTCTACCGGGAGTTCTACTTCCAGCCGCGTGACGACTTATGACTTTCTGGATAATTTTGATCCCCAGAACGGTCCCGATGCGGTTCAGCTCGTTTTTAATGGAGAGATCCTGGATGCCTTGGCCTATGGTCCCGTGACAGTCACAACGGCTGAAAACGGCCTGTCCCTCGTTGAAGGGAGTCCAGCCGTTCCGGTCCCTTCCGGCCACAGCCTTTCCAGGACTGAGGGGGCGGCCGATACGAATGACAATTCGGTCGATTTTGTGGAAAATACGATCCCTTCTCCGGGTACCAGTGCTGTGACGAGAAAGTAGAATATGAAGTTGACTAAAGAACACAGACTTTTAGTCCTTAAAAAAAATCCCGATAGCGGTCCCCACCAGAAAAAGGATCGAAACAACCCCATTCGCGGTAAAGAAAGCGGCATTCACACGGGAGAGGTTGTCCGGTTTGACGAGCCGGTGTTGGTAGAAAAGGAAAAAACCGATCAGAAGATTTGCCCCGTAATAAGTCCAGCCCATCCCTGTCAGCAGGCCAAAAAAGATCAGAAGCAGGAAGGTCAGAAGGTGCAAGAGGCTTGAAAGATGAAGCGCGTTGGAAAGGCCAAGCCGGACCACCAGGGAATGAAGCCCCGATTTTTTGTCGAACTCGTAGTCCTGGGTGGCATAGATGATGTCGAAGCTAGCGACCCAAAAAAGGACGGCGATCCCTAAAACAACCGGCTTCCAGGACCACTCTCCCGTAACGGCGAGCCAGGAGCCGACAGGGGAGATCCCCAAACCGAGGCCCAGGAAAAAATGGGAGAGAGAGGTAAAACGCTTTGTGATGGAATAAAAGAGGATGATGGTGAGGGCGACAGGGGAGAGGAAAAAACAGAGCCGGTTGATGAAAAATGTGACGGCCGCAAAGAAGAGAGAAGAGACAACAAAAAAAGCAAAGACCTGTTTCTTGGAAAGGATTTTTTGGGGGATTTCCCTCATTTGAGTGCGCGGGTTTTGGGCGTCAATGTCGGAATCAACGAGGCGGTTGAAGGCCATCGCTGAGGATCGGGCCAGGATCATGGCGACGACGATCAAGAAAAAAGTGCGGAGCGGTGGGAACCCATGAGCCGCTACGAGCATCGAGGAGAGGGCGAACGGGAGGGCAAATAGGGAGTGGGAAAATTTAATGAGGGAAAAGTAGTTTTTTAATTTTAAAATCATGACCCGTAACGGGGGCGGAGATTATTTTCAACCCCCATATGGTCTAAGACTCTGGCAACGACGGTATCAACCGCCTCTTCGAGGGTTTTAGGCTTGCTGTAGAAGGAGGGGATTGCCGGGATGATAATCGCCCCGGCCAGGGCCAGGAGACGGATGTTTTCAATATGGATCAGGCTCCAAGGGGTTTCCCTCGGGACTAAAATTATTTTTCGGTGTTCCTTAAAAAAAACATCAGCTGTTCTGGAGAGCAGATCATCCGAAAAACCGTGGGCGATTCGGCCGATCATCCCCATGCTGGAGGGGATAACGACCAGTTGGTCATATTTTGCGGAGCCGCTGGCAAACGGGGCGGTAAAGTCGCGCGGGCCAAAGATAGGACGGTCATAACGGTTGTAACTGATCCCCAATTCCTCCTCAGCGATCTTGTGGGCATTTTCGGAGATGACCAGTGAGACTTCATGCGAGGTGGTGGCGAGACCTTCAAGCAGACGCTTCGGGTAGATTGCCCCGCTCGCGCCACTGATGCCGACGACAATCTTCACGAAGCCCTCTCTGCCGTAATCAGTGTGGAGACGCCGCCGCTTTGAAGGGTGATATCGACCTTGATGAACCCTTGAGTGTGCAACAATCCCCGATACTCAGTGGAGGTGTAGAACTCCTTGACGGAATCATGGAGGTATTTGTAGGCGTTTTTATGCCGTGAAACGAGTCGGCCTATGATCGGGATCAGGGTGTGACCATAGGTGGCATGAAAGAGACGGCTGACCCATCGGTCCGGCCTGAAAAATTCGAGGATGACGAGCCTCCCACCCGGTTTGATCACACGGTAAAGTTCGGCCAACGCCTTTGGATTATCGTCGATGTTTCTCATCCCGTAGGCGCACATCGCCCCATCGAAGCTTCGATCCTTGAAAGGGAGGGCGAGACCATCCCCACAAAACGGGCGGATCTGATTCTGACAACGAAAGGGGATCCGTTTTTTCCCCTCATTGAGCATTTCTTCGGAAAAATCGACGGCATCGATCTGAACCGTGTCATTCTTTCTGCAGAGTTCGAGCGACATTGAAAGGGTCCCGGCACAGAGGTCCAGCACGCGGGCAAATTGCGGTGAGGTCAGAGGACTGACCGCCTGACGGCGCCACTGTCGATCGACCGAAAATGAAAGAAGACTGTTCAAGAGGTCATATTTCGGGGCGATGCGGCTGAAGAGTTCTCTCACTTCGGTGGACATTTTATTTGATCCCCAATTTTGTCCAGAGGGCATCGATCTTTGTTTTGACCTCCGGACTCATCTGGATGACGTCAGGCCATTCACGGCATCCCGGCTCGTCTTTCCATTTTCGGGTCCCGTCGATCCCTATTTTGGAACCGACTCCAAATGTGGGAGAGGCATGGTCGAGCGCATCGGTCGCCCCCTCGGAAAATAGAAAATCTCTTTTGGGGTCTAGATTGGCGGTAAGGTGCCAGGTGACCTCCTTCAAATTTTGGACATTGACATCGTGATCGACAACAACAACGCATTTGGTGAACATCAATTGTCCGGTTCCCCAAAGGGAATGCATGATCTTTCGGGCATGGCCGGGGTACCCCTTCTTGATCGAAACAATTGCCAGATTATGAAAGGCCCCTTCAATCGGGAGGTGCATATCAACAATCTCCGGAAAGGTTGTTCGTAGAAGCGGGAGAAAAATCCGTTCGGTCGCCTTGCCGAGATAGGCATCCTCCATCGGCGGCGGACCGACGATGGTCGAGGGGAAGATAGCCTCCTTGCGGTGGGTGATCGCCGTCACATGAAAGAGTGGGTAGTTATCGGTGAGTGAGTAGTAACCGGTATGGTCGCCAAACGGTCCCTCCTTCACCGGAGACTCTGTTGGGTCAACAAATCCTTCGATGACAAAATCGGCATCGGCCGGGACCTCAAGGTCGATCGTTTTACATTTGACCATCTCGAACCCTTTTTTCCTCAAAAAACCGGCAAAAAGAATCTCGTCCATCATGTCCGGCAGTGGGGCACTTCCGGCATAGGTCAGGACCGGGTCCCCTCCGAGAAATACCGCCACATCAATCTTCTTTTTGATCTCTTTGTATTTGTCGAAATGTCGGGAGCCGACCTTGTGGATCTGCCAGTGCATGGCGGTTGTTTTTTCGTCAAAGATCTGAATCCGGTAGAGGCCGACGTTACGGATCCCTGTTTCCGGGTCTTTGGTGATCACATTCCCAAGGGTGATATATGGCCCACCATCCCCGGGCCAACACTTGGGGATCGGCAATCGGTAAAGATTGGGCGGGTCGATCACCACCTCCTGACAGGGGTGATTCACCCCAGCCCCGCGCGAAACAGATTTTGGGGTGAAAGAGGCGAGTTTCACCAGTTCCGGGAGCATTTTTAGTTTCTCCATGAAACCAGAAGGGGGTTTTGTCTTTAAAAGTTCTTCAATTTGTTTCGCGATCTCTTCCACGGACTCCACCCCCAGGGCCCAGGCCATCCGTTGTTCGCTTCCGTACATATTCATCAGGACCGGAAATTCCGATTTTTTATCCTTCCCATCCGGGCCGCGGTGGATCACATTTTCAAAGAGGAGGGCAGGGCCACCCTTTTTGACGACACGGTCGGCGACCTCCGTTAATTCCAGTTCCGCCCTCAGAGGCTCACGGATTCGTAAAAGTTCGTTCTTGGACTCTAAAAATTGAACGAAATCCTTTAGTGAGTGGTACATAAAGTTTTCCCGTTGATCATCATGAAGGAGACTTTTTCTGTCTCGAACAATGCCTTGAATGGATCGGTTGACCGGAGCGGCAGACCGATAATATCTGCCTTCTTCCCCGGTTCAAGGCTCCCTGACTCTTTTTCTCGGAGTAGCGCCTTTGCCCCGTTGAGGGTTGCCATTTTCAGGATCTCGTCATCCGGCATCTTTGTCTTCTCCCGAAGCAGTTTCATTTCCCAGAGCATCGATAACTTTTCGTTGGAGGCGAGGCTGTCGGTGCCGAGGGCCACCGTCACCCCGGCCTCCTTCAACTCCTCCAGCGGAAAACGCCGGTGGCCGAAGTATCGGTGACTCCCGGGACAGTGGATAACAGAGCTTTCTCCCTTCTGCAAGAGACGTATTTCCTCAGGTGTCAGGGTGTTCCCATGCACAATCAAAAGATTTTTGGTCAGCCGGTGGTGGGCCGCCAGCCACTGGATCGGTGACGTCCGGGGAAATAGAAGACTCCCATCCCGTTCAGTCACCAGCTCCGCAAGCGGCCCCGATCGGTTTCTAAAAAATTGGTCTTCTTCTTCAGATTCCAGCAGGTGGATCGAAACCAATCCTTCCGCTGTCTCCAAAATCTTTTCGGTGGCGTGGGGATGAACGGAATAAAAAGAATGGGGTGTCAGGTAGATCTCCCCCTCCTGACCGATCAGGCTCTCAATCTTCCAGTTCATCGCCTTGGCGAAACCGGCCCGAGCCCTCTCCTCCGTCGGGCCGATCACTTCAACGAAGGTGACTGTCCGGAAGGCAATGGCATGGAGACAATCGGGCGGAAGGTCCGAGCTCAGATGAAGCGCCGCCGTGGTGACACCGCTTTCCAACAAAGCCTGCGCCGATTTTTTGGCTCGAGCGGTTAATTCATTTTGTGAGCTTTTCCCTTGCAGGGTGATCATTGTTCGAACCCACTGTGTAAAACTCTTCCCCCCCTCACCCTTACCCTCTCCCGCCAGGGGAGAGGGGATATTTTGGAGTAAATTATCCCCTCCCTTGATGGGAGGGGATGAAGGGGAGGGTGACAGTTGAAAAAATTCAAGATGGGCATGGGCGTTGATCAATCCGGGAAGAAGGATCGTTTCGGGAAGTTCCACAACCTTTTCTTCCGGACGCCGGATAATTTCTTGCGCCCCTCCCACTTCTTCGATAATATCCCCACGCACCCGGATCGCCCCGTTTTTGATCGGTGGGACGTTGACCGGCAAGATCCAGGGGGCCTTAAGGAGCATGAGGACTTCATGACAAAAAGGGATAAAAAAGGCAAGGTGGCGGTTATCGGTGGTGGTGCTTGGGGGACCGCTTTGGCGCAACACTTCGCCCGAAAGGGTTATCCGGTAAATCTGTGGGCGCTTGAAGGAGAAGTCATCCACTCCATTAATCGCCGTCATCGGAACGATTTTCTGCCGGGGGTCCGATTGCACCCCGGTTTAAAGGCAACCGGCTCTTTAAAGGAGGCCTGTCACGGAAGCGGTCTTGTCATCTTTGCCAACCCGGCCCAATACTTGAGAAGCGTTTTGAAAGAGGCAAGCTCTTTTCTTGCTTCTTCCATGGTCCTTGTCAGTGTTTCGAAAGGGATCGAAACCACCAGCGGCAAGTTGTTGGCCGAAATTTACGAGGAATTATTACCTCCTTCCATTTATCGAAAAGTCGCCTTCCTCTCGGGCCCCAGTTTTGCAAGGGAAGTAGGGCTGGGTCAGCCGACGGCAGTGACCGTTGCCGCCCTGAACCGTTCCGTGGCCAAGAGTGTCCAAAGGTATTTTGCGGCCCCTCTCTTTCGGGTTTACACCTCAGCAGATATTATCGGCGTGGAATTGGGAGGGGCTTTAAAAAATGTGATCGCGATCGCCGCCGGTATTGCGGATGGGCTTGGGTTTGGTTTTAGCACCCGGGCCGGGATGATGACCCGCGCCCTTCATGAAATGACCCGTTTGGGGATTCGGATGGGGGCTTCACCGCTCACCTTTATGGGACTCTCCGGATTGGGGGACCTGATCCTGACCTGTACCGGGGATCTTTCCAGGAACAGAAAGGTGGGGATGGAACTGGCTCGAGGGAAGAAGATCAGCTCTATCCTGAAATCAATGAAATCAGTCGCCGAAGGGGTGCCCACGGCAAAGGCAGTTCATCAATTATCCCGTCGTTACAAGGTGGAGATGCCGATTTGCGAACAGGTCTATCAGATTCTCTATAAGGGAAAGTCCCCCCGTCAGGCGGTGCACGATCTGGCGGCACGACAACTCAAGAGGGAGACGGATGGGTTCTAAAAGAATCAGAGCCGATGAGGCGCTGGCGCTCTTTGATCTTCCACTTGAAGACTTGAAAAGGCTTGCCCAGGAACGCCGGGTTCAAATCTTACCGGCGGACCAGGCGACTTACCTCATCATGCGGATTGTGAGCTATACCAACGTCTGTGTGGCCGACTGTTCCTACTGCGCCTTTTATCGCCGACCGGGAGATCCGGAGGCCTATGTCCTGACCGAACGGGAGATTTTCAAAAAGATTGATGAACTGCTGGCCTGCGGCGGGAGTCTGGTGGCGATGGAAGGGGGGTTCAACCCTGACTTAAAGATTGATCATTACGAAAAATTATTTCAGGCGGTTCGCCGAAGGTACGGTGCTTCGATCGAGATCTATGGCCCCACTTCGGTGGAGATCCTCTATATCGCCAATCATTCCCAGATTTCTGTCGAAGAGGCATTGTCCCGCCTGTGGGATTCCGGACTGCGCTGGATCCCGGGGGGAGGGGCAGAGATCCTGACGCCGGGATGGCGAAAAAAACTCTCCCCGAGGAAATACAGCATTGAGCAATACTTTCGTGTCATGGAGCTGGCGCGGAAAAAGGGGTTCGGGACAACGGCGACGATGGTGATCGGTTTTGGGGAAGATAACAAGGCCCGTCTGGAGCACCTGGCCCGCCTGCGGGAGTTTCAGGACAAAGACGGCAATTTCGCAAGTTTCCTCTGTTGGACCTACCAGCCGGACAACACGGTTCTCGCCGGAGGGAGGGTTTCCAACGAGGAATACTTGAAGACCATCGCCATCTCTCGGCTCTTTTTGGATAACATCCCCCATATCCGTGCCTCATTGCTGACCGAAGGAGAGGCAGGGGTTAAGGCGCTCCTTTGCGGGGCGGATGATTTTGATATCCCGCTCGAAGATCAGGTGACTGAGAAGGCCGGGGTCAATCTGGAGACAAACATCCCTCGCGTGCTGGGATGGCTTGAAAGTTTGGGCTTGCAACCGGTCCGCCGCCAGCCCTGGTCTTTGCCACAACGACTTGGATTAACCGGTTAGCAGTCTGGAAATTTCTGGAGGGAGGCGATGAAGGGAGTCTGAAATCGCCGATTTCCATCCCTTCCCGCGGCCCAGGGCTTCTTTGTAAACTCTCTGAAGCTCTTCGGGGCGCTCTTCCGCGCAGGTTGTAATCAACTGGGAGGCTTGCGCCCTATCCTTCAGGCGTTTTGTGTTTTCAGAGGCCGGCCGCCGGGCCGCAACAATCAGTTTATGAATGGCGTAGCGGGCCGGGTCCGGCACGGTGACAGGGATTCCTCCTCGAGGCCCCATCAGGACTGCCACCGTGGGGCCTTTGATGAGAAAATCCAGAAAATGGAGGGGCTGGGCGCCGATGAAAGGAAGGTTGGGGAAAGAGACGCGCTTGCCGGGTCGGCCCCTGAGGGGAGTCAGAAAGTCGATCCTTAGGCCACCTGGACCAACAAACGAAGAGGGGAGCGTTTTGTGCGACAACTCCGGCACCGAATAAAAATTCCGGCCCTGGATGGCGATGAATCCCTCGGGCTGAACGATCTCAATGGGCGAATCTTCGGATCGTGTCGACCGATCATGGACCACGTCGATATCGAGCGTCTTTAACGATTCTTTGTCGAAAAAATGACCCAGCATTCCCGAATACGCGGCGAACGCGTGTGATCCGACAAGAACCCCCCGGTTAAAAACCAGATTCCACTGGGAAAGTTTCTCGATCAAGGATGATGTCAGAGAATCCAGAACGGGAAATCCGGCTTTCCGGAAAATGGTGATTTTTTTCCTTTCCTGAAAGATCAATTGGCGGATCTGATTTTTCCTCTCCTTTTGATTTTTCCGGATAGCGGTGATTTCTTTATCACTCTTCGCGGTGATAGGACCGATGTAGTCCTGAACCGCCTGCCCTTTGAGGGTGTGCTGTTGATACCAATATTCCTTCCCTTTGACTTTTTTTCGGGTGACCGTTCCCTCAACACGCAAATCTCTTTCGAGGGCTGTTCTTTTAAGAACGATCTCCTGAAATTCCTGAAAAAGATTCCTGACGGCCAGATCGACAGATTCCATCAGTTATACGTTATAAACCGGTTTTTAGCCTGAATCAACGTATAACTTTTTTCTAGACGATAAAATGGGGTTCCCAGCCCTTGGCGGCAAGGCCCAATTCCGCGGCATAGCGATGAAAGAGGACGATCCCTTTCTTTTCCGCCTCTCCTAACTCATAGGAAAGGTTTTCAGTAAAATATTCCTTGAGAAAGGCGGTCGAAAACTCCCGTGTGATCGGAATGATCGTTTCGAGGTTTTTGAGGGAGCGGTCACGGCAGTTTTTTAATTTTCGAATGATGGAGGCGTCGACAGTTGAAGAACGGCTGATCCAGCCGGCAAAGACGAAAGGGAGTCTGGTCCAGGAGGTCCATTCAAGCCCCAGATCGATAGAATATGGGGAATTCTCCTTCAACGCCTTGTCGCCAATCACCAACTGGGCCTCCTCATCTCCTCCGGGGATCGGTCCGGTCATTGAGATTTCGTCCAGTCGCCGTCCATATTTTTTGACCAAGAGGACTTTTAAAAGGAGGAGTGAGCTCACCGATTCAATTCCAGTATAAATAGACTTTATATTATATATAGTTATACTACTTTTATTAAAGCTTAATTTTACGCTCCTGATAGCCCCTTTGGTCCCGAGTCCAATCCCGTCAATTATCTTCCATTCGGGGTGATCGAAGAGGCAGGCGATCGGGGCGAGGGCGATGTCCAATTCGTCGATCTTCAGGAGTCTCACCAGGGCGGCCGGCACCTCCAGACGGGGTTCCTCCTCCAGGGAGGCGATCAGCGGCAGGGCGTTCAGGTAGGGGACGGAGCCGATATTCATAAAAGAGGCCCCACCGCTACAACAGGCGGCTTTTTTCAGCAACTTATTTTTGACGTCAACCGACAAGCCCTGTATCATGCTAGTTTCCGGTCCTCCCACACTCCTGTCAGAGATTATAGCCACCTATGAGGCAGTCTCATCGGCCCTCAGCCCCTATGATTCTGGTGAAAGAATTCCTGAGGATTTGGTCCTGGTCCATTCCGGGGTCGAGCATCTAGTAACCACGGCCGTTGCTGAATCGGCACTCATTTTCCAGGGGAGGGCCCGCTCTTATTGGCTGATGTTGATTAATGAGGAGTGGAGTGGTGCCAATGTTGTGGCGGCACTGAGGGATTACCAGCGGCTTATATTTCCGGATGGGGGGAATTCCCCTCCAACCATTTTTGACCTTTTTGAGAGGGAACTCGATCGCCACCCGGCGTTAGCGAACAGGTTGAGGACAGAATTGTCCGGGATCCAGCGTTCCTTGGAGGCCTACCTGGAACGGGTCAGGGCAGGTGCCTTGGCGGCGGGGGGTGTTGGGGGAATGGAAAGAGGGGAGACAACAGGCCGAACGGTTGACGGGGCCGCCTTTTGCTACTCGTTACCTGACGAACTGACCGATTCGGATATTGCCGCCCTTGTTGGCGGGTTGCCGGAACGGGAGCAAGGGGCGCTTCTCGACCGCCTCAGCCAGATTGTTGCCTTGGGAGTTGGGAATTCTCGGTTGCAGGTAAGTGCCACTAATCTTATGGCCATTGTGATGGCCTCAGGTCCCGGAGAAAGACAAGCGAGTGCCGATCATCTCTATGCCTTGTTGACTACCGGGTTACCGGAAATGGGGGGCTTGATCGTTGAGGTAGCCCTTCAAGGGAGCTCCAATCCGCCGGGGACCTTCAAGGCGCTCTACCGATTTGTAGCCGTTGTTCGAACTTCTGGCGTGACGCTTCATGAAAAACGGCTCCTCGAGATTCTCCAACGAATACCACCTGACCGGAGGGCCGTGGAGTTGACAAGGCTCAGTGATCGGATTCCCAAGAAGGGGGGGCCTGGGCGGGGAGGGACCCCGCAGGCTGGTTTCCCGTCTGCCTCTTCCGGCGCTACCTCCCCGACCGGTGGTTCTGTCTCTCGGACCGGCGCCGCCTCTTCCATCGGTCCCTCGGAACTTGCCTTGCCCCCTCCTGATCCAACCCGAGTGCTTCTCATTGACGCGGAACGAGCTCAACCTGTTTTGGTGGACCGCATGACGGACGACCGTCCAGTTTCGGGAAGGGAGATTCACCCTCGGGTGAATCCCCCTGGGAGGGCTGTTTCCTTCCGGTTTTTGCCATAACTCCTTGACAGATTGTTTTGGCCTCCTTTAATATCTGCTGCAAATTGGAGGTTCCTATGTCCGATCTCACACCCAAGCAATATTTTGAGGAAAAAATAAGCCCTGCCATCAAGGCCAAAGGGGAAAAGCTGGCCGGAATCAATTCCATTTATGAATTTCAGATTACGGGGGATAACGGAGGCACCTGGACCATCGACCTGACCACACCGGGAGGGCAGGTCTCCAGTGGTTCTTCGGGCAAGGCCAATTGCACCGTGACGATGTCTGACGAGAATTTTATTTCACTCGTTACCGGCAAGCTGAACCCGCAGATGGCCTTCATGACCGGCAAGCTGAAGGTCGCCGGTAACATGGGGCTTGCCCTTAAATTGCAGACCATTCTTGGGTGAAGCACCCTGACTTGAGACATTCTTCATCTTCCCGGACCCTCGCTGGAATCAAGATCCTCGACCTTTCACGTCTCTTGCCGGGGCGATTTGCAGTCAAACTCCTTTCAGATCTTGGCGCCTCGGTCGATCAGGTCCGCGGCCCCGGGTTTGAGGCTGATTTTAAAGGACCCGGGCGAATCGCCCTCCAATCTTTTTTTTCCTTTGTTCGTTACCGGAAGAGTTACGAATTTAATTTGAAAGAGGAGAAGGATCGAAGACGATTTTGCCAGCTGGTTCAAAAAACAGATCTCCTGATCGAAAACTTCCGGCCGGGGGTGATGGATCGTCTGGGGGTTGGTTACAAGGTTCTCTCCAAAAAAAACCGGGGCCTCATTCTTTGTTCAATCACCGGTTACGGTCAAAAGGGAGAAAATTCCCAAAGGCCGGGGCATGACCTGAACTATCTGGCCGCCTCCGGTCTTTTGGACCTTTTTCGAGATAGCCGCGGAAAACCGATTATCCCTCAGATCCAGATCGCCGATTTGGTGGGGGGAGGTCTTTATGCGGTGATTGAAATCCTTGCGGCCCTTCGGCAACGGCAGAAGAATGGAAAAGGTTGCCATCTGGATATATCCATGACCAGGAGTTTGGAGGATCTGGTCTCTCCCTACAGGCGGTCTCCCAAAAAGGCCCTTTCCCTTCTGACCGGGAAACTGGCCCGATACAATATTTATCAGACAAGGGGGGGGGGAGAGATAGCGCTCGGTTGTCTCGAACCAAAGTTTTGGAAGAGGTGGTGCGAAAAGATCGGGCATCCGGAATGGGCTTCTGCCGCGGAGAGGTTTGACTTTATCGGGACAAAGCGGTACCGCGCACTACAGAGGATGATCCGTTCACGGACTAAGGCCCAGTGGCTTCGAATTTTTAGGGGGAATGATGTTTGTGTCTCTCCGGTGGTTACTTTATGAAACTGGCGCTCGCCCAAATCAATACCACCATTGCCGATTTTGAGGGGAATGCCCGAAAGATCCTTGAGTTTGCCGAGCGGGCCGCAAGACAGGGGGTGGATCTCGTTGCCTTTCCTGAACTGACCCTGACCGGTTACCCGCCGCGCGATCTGGTCGAACTCCCCGGATTTTTAAAAAGATGCCGGGAGACCCTGGAGAAAATTGCCAAAGAGGCTGCTCCTTCCATCGGACTGATTATTGGGTACGCCGCAGAAAACAAAAAGAGCGGCGGGAAGCGGGCTTTTAATGCTGCCGCCCTGATTGCAAATAAAAAAATTCAGCAGACCTATCACAAATCTCTCCTCCCGACTTACGATGTCTTTGATGAAGGGCGAACCTTTGAGGCGGGTGAGGGGGGAACGGTCGTGGTCTTTAAAGGGAAAAAAATCGGGATCTCGATCTGTGAGGATATCTGGAACGACAAACTCTTTTGGTCCGAACGCCTCTACAAAAGAGACCCGATTGAGGAGCAGGTTTCGGGAGGGGCGGAACTCCTTATTAACATCTCGGCCTCACCGTACGCCATGGGGAAAGAGAGACTCCGCCATGAAATGCTCCAGGCGATGGCTCTGAAACATGGCGTGCCGATCGCCTATGTCAATCTGGTGGGGGCCAATGATGAACTTGTCTTTGACGGGATGAGTTTGGGTCTGGACAGCGGGGGCAAGGTTGTCGCCGTCGGAAAACCGTTCGAAGAAGATCTGGTGATTTGGGATCTGGAGAAAAAAGGAGAAGAGAAAAAAATCCCCTACGAAGGGGATGAACTGGCGACGGCGGCTCAGGCGTTAGTGGTTGGTGTTCGAGACTATGTTGCCAAATGTGGTTTTAAGGAGGTTGTCCTTGGGCTTTCCGGGGGGATCGATTCTTCCCTTGTGGCGGTGATTGCGACAGAGGCGCTAGGGCCAAAAAATGTGCATGGTGTTTTTATGCCATCGGAATTCAGCAGTCGTGACAGTGCAGAAGATGCGGAGGGCTTGGCCAAAAATTTAGGGGTTAGTTTTGAAACAATTCCGATCACCTCTGTTTTTGAAGGTTACAAAAAGAGTTTGCCGGAGGCGAAGGGGGTTGCCCTGGAAAATATCCAGGCCCGGATCCGTGGGCATATCCTGATGGCGCTTTCCAACCAGCGCGGGTCTTTGGTCCTTTCGACCGGTAATAAATCAGAACTGGCGGTCGGTTACTGCACCCTCTATGGGGATATGAGCGGAGGGCTCTCCGTCATCGCCGACCTTCCCAAGGGGCTTGTCTATGAGATGGCCCGTCATTTTAACGGAAAGAGAAAAATTATTCCGGAAAGGGTCTTTACCAAGGCCCCGACGGCGGAACTCCGACCGAACCAGAAAGATCAGGACACACTGCCGCCTTATGAGATCCTGGACAGGGTTCTCAAGGCCTTCATCGAGGATGGGAAATCGAAGGAGGAGATTATCGCACTTGGTCTGGAAGAAAAGGTGGTGACTGGTCTCCTGCGACGGATCAATGCCAACGAATACAAGCGTCGTCAAGCAGCCCCCGGTCTGAAGATTACGACCAAGGCGTTCGGGATGGGGCGGAGATTTCCGATTGCCCGAAAGATTTAATGTCCGGGACACTCTACATTGTCGCAACACCGATCGGGAATCTGGAAGATATCACCTTTCGTGCCGTCCGTATCCTGAAGGAAGTGGATCTGGTCGCCTGTGAGGACACACGGCATACGGTCAAACTGCTCAACCATTTGCAGATCAAAAAACAGCTTTGGAGTTATTTTGAACACAACGAGATGACGAGGATCCCGCAGATTTTGGGCGAGATAGAAAAGGGAAAATCTGTCGCCCTGGTTTCGGATGCCGGGACGCCGGGGATTTCCGACCCCGGGTTTCCCCTCATCCGTGAGGCGGTGGCGAGAGGGATCCGGATCGTTTCGATCCCCGGCCCTTCGGCGGTGATCGCCTCCCTTTCCGCCTCAGGATTGCCGACGGACAGTTTTCTTTTTGTCGGTTTTTTGCCGCAAAAGGCGGGGCGGCGGAAAACTCTGCTCGAATCTTTGAAGGACGAGGAGGCGACCCTTGTTTTTTACGAATCTCCCTACCGGATTGTCAAAACACTGGAGGAGGCCTTGAGCATTTTCAGCGAGAGGCCGGCCTGTTTGGCCCGCGAGCTTTCCAAGATCCATGAAGAGTTTGTCCGTGGGACAGTTCGGGAACTCTGCAGTGCCGTCCGTGAGGACCCTCCCAAGGGGGAGATGGTTCTTTTAATCGCCGGAAAGAGATAGAAATTTTCAAGAAAGTCCCTGTGGGACGATCAATCAGGAAGGGTTCGATTTTCGTACCACGGTTCGATTTTCGAACCCTGTTTTGGCCTATAACCCTATTTTATCGTATTACAGCCTGGCACGCGGATTGTACGTATCTTGGTTGGAAACCATGAAAGACCGTCATTCCATCCGTTTAGAAGGGTACGATTATTCGAGGATTGGGGCGTATTTTGTGACGGTGTGTGCCTGGCGGCGGGAATGGTTGTTTCAAACGGATGCGGTACAAACGATTGTTCAGAAGACATGGGATCAATTACCGGACAGGTTTCTCAATATTAAATTGGATGAATTTGTCATTATGCCGAACCATATACACGGTATTTTATGGATTCATTCTGCCGTAGGGGCGCAATTTATTGCGCCCATCAAGGATGATAACACCACCAATAAGGGCGTGATTGTTACAAAGGGCGTGATAAATCACGCCCCTACGTTAGGAATGGTTGTCAGGTATTTCAAGGCGAGGTCCTGTTATCGAATTCACCGATTGGACCCATCGGTTGCCGTCTGGCAACGTAATTATTATGAACATATCATCCGGGATGAACCGGAATTAAACCGTATCCGCCAATATGTTCGAGATAATCCAAAAAATTGGAATCAGGATCCGGAAAACGTAGGGGCGCAATTTATTGCGCCCATCAGGGATGGTACCAAGATGGCGCCCACAGATGAATTTTATAGCAACATTGACAAATGGGAACCGATAAACTAACCAGTTGCGGGCGTGCCTGCCGGCAGTTTGGCAGGAGGGGGAGCCGATGGATCCTTCGACTTAGCTCAGGATGTCCTGGTTTTTGGGACATGGTGAGCCGGTCGAACCATGAAAGGAGAGACAATGTCCCCTAGGCCTTTACGTCTCTGTACCATCTCCCTGCTACTTCTTGCCTTCCTCATCAGCTGTTCCTCCGGTGATTCCGAATTCCAATCTCCCGCTCCGCAGGCATTGATAGATTTGGGGATTCCGTTGACTGTCTACGCCGTAACAACGATTGAACCGGACAAACATTGGGATTTTGAGTTTGATCCCCAAGAAAACCTCTATAAAGGGAGGATCCTAGTTCCAACCGGATCGACTTTTGATATTACGGTAGTTTATGAGGGGGATATTTCTTCGACCCAACGTGTGGAGTTGGAGCATTTGGTGCGGAAGAATATAACAGCAGTCGGAGAAGAGATGACGGTAGCGTACGTGGGGGAAGAGTCCAACTGGGAGGCGGTTTACGAGGGGACTCCCGGTTTGGATCTGGATGGGGATGGTTTTGGGAATCTGGCGGAGTATGTTTACAAGAGTGATCTTTATTCCAAGAATTCGATCCCCCAAGGGGGGCCTTCGGCCAGTGCCACGCGCAAAGATCTTTTAACAAACAATAGCGTTTCTCTGCCCAAGCCCGGTTCTTCCTTTCTGGAATCGCTGACCGGAACAGAGGAGATTGTTGTAGAGGCGTTGAGTATTATTCCAATTCAGGAGATGTCCGTGATCTTCCCGACCTATGGAGTTCAGGTATTAACCCCTGCTGCGGATATTCTCAAGACCAAAAAAATGACTGTCTTGGTGGAGACGGACCGTTTTGTCGTGGGGAACGATGTTGGAACAATCACGCTCAAGGTCCGTATCAAAGACAAGTACGGTCTTGTCAAAGAGACCCCGTTGACTTTTTCCGCTTTTAATAAAGAAGATACCAAAGGCCCCAGTCGTGTCCGGTTGGATTTGAAGAAGGATCAGGAGATCAACGGCCCGACCTCCTTTATTTGGGAACTGGATGACCCTTCCGGTCTGGAAGCGGTTTCAGTAAGACTTAACGGTAATGGGGTAGAGCGTTTGCTGGGAGTAGCCGATCAGGATTCTTCGGTGACCCGGCTCTTGGCCAATCTTTCCTTCCCGGTCAATATTCCGGATGGGTCCTACGAAGTGATCTTTTCAGCCAGAGATTCTTCACTCAAACATAATGCTTATGAGGAGAGAGTTCCGATAAAATTCAGGAGAACCAGTTCGCAGGTTCCTGTTATCTCCAATGTTCGTTCGTTTGGAGGGGAATCGTTTGCCTGGTGACTTTACGATCGCCTGGGACGGATCTGATCCGGACGGCAATGAGGATATTGCGGGGTATGACGTAGTCATTGCGCCCGCCGGAGGCGGGTCCGCCTCTGGCGGAAACGGATCTCCTGTCATCACCTGTTCGAACCTGACGGAAAACCGTTTGGTGGGGGGTGGGGATTACCGTTCCGTCTGTCAACTCAAGCGGACCGCTTATGGGGAGATGGTTTACCCGCTTACCTTGGGGGCCAAGTCTGATTACCGGATGGAGGTCAAGGCGGTCGATTACCAGGGGTTGTCCTCTTCTCCGGTGGTAGGGACAGGGACTATTTTGGACAACAATCTTGTGAGCTGGTGGCGGTTTGAGGAGGGATCAGGTTCCGGGGCAAGGGACAGCACCGGTCTCAACACCGGGTTGTTGTCCGGGCCGCAATGGGTCAACGGGGTGAAGGGCCAGGGGCTTTTGTTTAACGGCGTGAGTGATTATGTGGCGTTATCGAGCAACGGTTTTCCGACCGGTGCTTCTCCCCGATCTATTTTCCTCTGGTTCCGGTGGGATGATGTTATTGCCGGTGGAGTTTGCAACAACTATCGGAATCCCTTTTGGTACGGTTCCGAGGTGAATGATGGGATGAACAGGATTGACCTGAGCGGTTGTTCGACACCGACGGTGCGTCTGGTTGGTATCAACAACGATACAACCCCTGTGACGACCGGAATGACACAGGGTGTTTGGAACCAGTTGGGTTACACCTACGATGGGAAGATGGTCAGGATTTATTGGAACGGGGTGCTGATTTCTGAGGAGGAGAAGGGTTGGAATACCGTTCCAGGGATGGCGGAGATCGGTCGGAGGGTTGGGGCCAATTCTTTCAAGGGGGCG